>CAYMRW010000592.1:0-1501 GCA_964392825.1 uncultured Rhodobacterales bacterium | reverse complement strand
CCGGCCGACCCGGCCGCATCCGCGCCGCGCGCCGAGGCGCCCGAGCGAACACCGTCCCCCGGCCCGCCGGCCGTCTACCGCCCGGCGCCGCCCCAGCAACCGGCGCAGACCGCGGTGGCGCGGCAACCCAGGCAGGGCAATCTGCCCCTGCCGCAGCCCGAGACGGCGGGACTGGACGTCGCCGATCTCATCCGCGCGCTCGACTTCCCCGAGAGCCTGAACGACGCGGAGGGGTTCCGCGCCCTGCGCCGGGCGCTCCGCGACCCGCGGGCGGGGCGTCTGGTGCAGGCGAGCCAGGATGTCCTGACCCTTCTCGGCGACGACGGCCTCTACATGGACGACTTCGCCGCCGAGCATCCGCCGGCAGACGCCTGGAGACGGCTCGCGGCGGGGGAACGCAGTGCGGCGACGGCGGCGGCGGGGGTCATCCGCGACGACGCTGCGCTCGAGACCGTCGGCTCGCGCCTGCGCGCCGACGCCGTGTTCCGCGACGCCGCGCATCACTTCCTGCGCCTCTTCGACCACCAGCTCGCGGACGTCGCGCCCGTCGCGACCGACGACGGGCTCGTGGCGCTGGCCGACACCCGCACGGGCCGCGCCTTCATGCTCATCGGCCGCGCCGTCGGCATGTTCGGCTGACGCGTCAGATCCCGAAGGACGCCCACGGCAGGTAGGCGACGCGGTCGCCCGGGCGGATCTCGACCGCGGCATCGGGCAGCTCCACCAGCCCCTCGGCCCAGGAGAGACCCGAGACCCGACCGCTGCCCTCGGACGCGAACGCCTCGACCCGTCCGTCGGCGCCGAGGCGGGCGCGGAGGTACTCGCGGCGCCCCGCCTTCTTGCGCTTCTCGAACCCCGCGGGCTGGGAATACGCGACGGGGGCGGTCCAGCCCGCGCCGGCCAGGACCGACAGGACCGGACGCGCGAAGACCAGCGTCGTGATCATCGCGGCGACCGGGTTCCCCGGCAGGCCGAGGACCGGCTTGCCCCGCCAGCGGCCGGCCAGGAACGGACGCCCGGGCTTCATCGCCACGCGCCATACGACGATCTCGCCCTCGTCGCGCATCAGGGCGGCAACGTGGTCCTCGTCGCCGGACGAGGCGCCGCCCGACGTCAGGACCACGTCGACCCGCGACGCCGCCGCGTCGAGACACCCCTTCAGCGCGGCGCGGTCGTCGGCCACGCGGCCGAGGTCGACGGCGTCGTGGTCCCAGCGATCGAGGAGCGACAGGAGCATTGGGCGGTTGGCGTCGAAGATCCGCCCGCCTCGCCCGTGCCCGCCTCCGCCAGCTCGTCGCCCGTGGAGGCGACGCCGACGCGCAGCCGCCGCCGGACCGACATGCGGCCGGTGCCGACCGAGGCGAGCAAGGCCACGTCCTGCGGGGCGATCCTGCGCCCGGCGGGCAGAACCACCGCCCCCGCCGCCACGTCCTCTCCCGCGCTGCGGATGTTGGCGCCGCGGCGGGGCACTCGGCGCAGGCGGACGCGGCCGGGCGCCACG
>CAYMRW010000591.1:0-1501 GCA_964392825.1 uncultured Rhodobacterales bacterium | reverse complement strand
CCCGGGAACCGCTCGAAGTAGCGGTCGATGAACTCCTGCGCCTCGCCTCGCGGGATGCGCAGGTTCCGCGCCAGTCCGAAGGACGAGATGCCGTAGATCACGCCGAAATTGATCGCCTTGGCCCGCCGACGCGTCTCGGGCGGCATCCCTGCGATCGGCACGCCGAACATCTCGCTCGCGGTCGCCGCGTGGATGTCCTGCCCCTCGGCGAAGGCGGCCTTCAGCGCTTCGATGCCGGCGATGTGGGCGAGGATGCGAAGCTCGATCTGGCTGTAGTCGAGCGATACCAGAGCCTTGCCCGGCGCCGCCACGAACGCCTCGCGGATGCGTCGCCCTTCCTCGGTGCGGATGGGGATGTTCTGCAGGTTCGGGTCCTGGCTCGCCAGCCGTCCGGTGTTCGCGCCTGCGATCGAGTACGAGGTGTGGACACGCCCCGTCTCGGGGTTGATCGCGGTCTGCAGGTTGTCGGTGTAGGTGTTCTTGAGCTTGGCGAGCTGCCGCCAGTCCAGCACGCGGCGCGGCAGCTCGTGCTCTGTCGCCAGATCCTCGAGCACCATCGCCGGCGTCGCCCAGGCCCCCGCCTTGCCGCGCTTGCCGCCCTCAAGCCCCATCTCGCCGAAGAGGATCTCGCCGAGTTGCGCCGGGCTGCCGACGTTGAACGGCCGCCCGGCGAGCGCGTGGATGTCGGCCTCGAGCGCCGCCATCTTCTGCGCGAACGCCCCCGACATACGGCTGAGAACGTCGCGGTCGACCATGATCCCGGCCTGCTCCATCCGCATCAGCACCGGGATCAGCGGTCGCTCGAGCGTCTCGTAGACCGTCGTCACCCGCCGCTCGTGCAGCTGCGGGCGGAGCGCGTCCCAGAGCCGCAGCGCCACGTCGGCGTCCTCCGCGGCGTGGGCGCAGGCGGCGTCGATCTCGACCCGATCGAAGGTGATCTGGTTCCGGCCCGTCCCGATCACGTCCTTGAGCGGCGTCGGCACGTGCCCGAGGTAGCGCTCCGAGAGCTCGTCCATCCCGTGGTTGTGGAGGCCCGCGTTCAGCGCGTAGCTCAGCAGCAGCGTATCGTCGACCGGGGCCATCTCGATCCCCTCGCGCGCCAGGACCTTGGCGTCGTGCTTCACGTCCTGCCCGATCTTCAGGACCGCCCCGTCCTCCAGCACCGGCCTAAGCATCTCGAGTGCCTGCCTCGCGTCCATCTGGCCGTCGGCCGGCCCGTCCTCGAACAGCCCTTCGCCCTTGACGTGACGAAGCGGCAGGTAGCGCGCCCGCCCCGGCGCCACCGCCATCGAGAGGCCGACGAGGATCGCGCGCATCTCGTCGGAGTTCGTGGTCACGGTGTCGATGGCGACGCGCCCCACCGCCCGGATCTCGTCGATCCAGGCCGCGAGCGCCTCGGCGTCGCGGATGCAGGCATAGGCCGCGGGGTCGAAGGGCTGCGCCGCGGCTGCGTCGGCCGCCACCGGCTCGGCCCCGCCCGGATCGGTGTCGGCGATGGCCA
>CAYMRW010000590.1:0-1505 GCA_964392825.1 uncultured Rhodobacterales bacterium | reverse complement strand
CGCGGCGTCGAAAGATCGTTGCCGACATAGGCCGAGTAGGCGAGGAACTCCGCCGTCATCACGGCGCACACCGTGTGACTGCCGCGGTCCTTCGCGCAGGTGTTGCAGTGGCCGTCGCGGAAGAAGCCGGTCACCGGGCGGGACGAGCAGGACCTGAGCGGCCCCCCGAGCACGTTGATGGAGTCATCCTTGTTCATGGGCGAGAGCTAGGGTCCGCGCCGCCCGCGGCCAGTCTCAGCGGAAGCGGTCGACGAGCCGCTGTAGGGGGCTCCGCGCGTCCTCGGTCGTCTCGCGGACCTGGGCGGGCTCCGGGGACGCCGCTGGACGCTCCTCCGCAGGCGCAGGCACGGGCGCAGGCGGAGGCGCCGGCTCCTGCCGCGCCGCCTGGGCGCGGAGCGCGACCGCGTTCATGAAACGGCCGTCCTCGCCTCCGGCAAGATCTGCGGCACCGTCGCCGATGCCGCGCAGAACGTCGTCGAGCCACTCGGCGTCGGCCGCGGCGAAGTCATGCAGGACGTAGTCGGAGACGAGGTGCTTCTGCCCGGGATGGCCGATTCCGATCCGCACCCGCCGGTAGGCGTCGCCGATATGCTGGTGCAGCGAACGCAGGCCGTTGTGGCCCGCATGGCCGCCACCGCGCTTGACCCGGACCCGTCCCGGCGCGAGGTCGAGCTCGTCGTGGAACACGGTGACGTCCCCGGCCTCGAGCTTGTAGAATCGCATCGCCTCGCCGATCGCCTGGCCCGAGAGGTTCATGAACGTCTGCGGCTTCATCAGGAGAACCCTGCCGGGTCCGAGCCGGCCCTCGGCGATCTCGGCCTGGAACTTCGTCCGCCACGGTCCGAAGCCGTGGTCGCCGGCGATGCGGTCGACCGCCATGAAGCCGACGTTGTGGCGGTGGCGGGCGTACTTGCCGCCCGGGTTGCCGAGGCCTGCGAAGATCTGCATGGACGCGCCCTCCTGCCCGATTGTTCATGCGGGAGGTGGCGGCTAGGGTCCAGCCGTCAACGGAGGTCGCGCATGTATCTCACGATGAACCGTTTCAAGGTGAAGCTCGGACACGAGGCCGAGTTCGAGGAGGTGTGGGCGCGCCGCGACAGCCAGCTTGCCCGTGTGCCGGGGTTCGAGGGTTTCCACCTCATGAAGGGCGAGGCGCAGGACGGCTACCGCCTTTACGCGTCGCACACCGCGTGGAAGAGCGAGGCCGCGTTCCGCGACTGGACACGGTCCGAGGCGTTCCGCATCGCCCACCAAGGCGCGGGCGACCACCGCGAGATGTACCTCGGCCCGCCCGAACTCGAGCTTTTCCAGAGCGTTCAGTCGACCGTTCCCGACTGACCCGGACCCCACCCTTCGACACCCCGATCAACCGCCCCGATGCCGACCCTCGACCGGCCGCCGCACCAACCAGCCCTTCTCGCCGAAGGGCTTTCCCGCACCTGACGGTGAATTGGCTCCGGCGGCAGGATTCGAACCTGCGACCAATTGATTAACAGTCAACTGCT
>CAYMRW010000589.1:0-1506 GCA_964392825.1 uncultured Rhodobacterales bacterium | reverse complement strand
CGGCGCCAGGAGCCGCCGCCCGCTGAGGCACCCCCGATCGACGAGGGCGAGGCAATGGGCGACGTCGAACGCTTCGACGCCGCCCGGGCGCAGGAGGTTCTCGTGAGTGACGACGATGGCCGTGTCGCAGCTCAGTCGCAGCGGCGGGTCCGTGTCGAACTTGAGGCAGGCGGGGTTGTGCAGGACGACGACGTCGCCCCGGGCGACGGGCGGCGCCCAGAGCATCTCGATCCCCCGCGCCTCGAGCGCGTCGCGCAGGCGCGGATTGACCGGCCGCCCCTGCAGCATCCGGCTTGCGATCGCGACCACCTGAAGATCGACCAGAGGCGCAAGCACACCGACCTCCGTCGCCACGGCCGCGGCCGTACCGCCCGGAAAACGGGGATCGACCACCAGCGTCATACGCATGTGGCGGTCGACGTCGCTGGGGCCATGCGGCCCTGCCGGCGGCGGGCGGAGCGTGTCCACCCTCTCAGTAGATCGTGTCGTCGTCAGGCTCATCGATCGCCGCGGCGGGCTCGAAGGCCTGGTCGTCGGCGGCGGACCGGTTCAGGGCATCCCGGATCGCCTGCGTGAGATCGGTGTCGTCGCTGTCGGATTGCCGCGCGCCGATGCCGAGGAATCCGATCGCGTCCTCCGACAACGCCATGTAGCGGACCAGGAGCCTCGCAAGCTCGCTGTCACCTTCGAGAAGGTCGGGCCGGCCGCTGAGATAGGTCCGCAGCCCCTCGACGTCATTCGCGTCGAGCAGCGCGGAAATCTCTTCGAGTTCCCGGATTGCCGGCTGCTGCGCGCTGCCGGGCGATGTCAGTTGCGTCGCGAGCACCAGGGCCGATATGGCGATACTGAGCCTTCGCCTCATTCCTCACACCTCTATACCACCTACGATGACGACCATGCGGGTATGCGCGCGGCGGCGCGACTCTGCAAGACGACCCCGTTCGGGCAGGGACCGGATCTGCACGGGCCTGCACGGGCCTGCGCGCGATCGGCGCCTCATCGCAGACGCTGGCGCAGGCGTTCCTCGATCGACCTGATGAGCCGTTCGCGCTCGGCCGCGATGGCCGCGTTCCGGCTCGCGGCGGAGCGCTGCGGCGAGGGCCGGTTCGCCGTGGCGGGTGCGGCGGCGACGCTATCCGGAGCGTCTCCGGCGATCCAGATTTCGACGAGGCTGTCGGACGGGCGCGGCGTGAAGTCGGTGAAGTCGCGCGTCACCGCCTCCTCTCCGAGGGCCAGAGAGACGATCGCCGTCACGTCCTGCGCCACCTCGCGATCCTCGGCATGGTAGTAGCGCACGTTCGACCTGCTGATCGTCATGTTCACCGGCCGCTGATCGACCTCGCCCACGCCCGACACGCCGAGCGCGCCGGCGGCGACCTCGGCCGCGTCCCTGGCATTCGGCGGATAGTGGATGATCGCGAGGACGCTGTCGGCGGCGGCTGGCGCGGACGATGACGGCGCCGCGGCGGGCGCGGGCGACGGCGCCGCGGTGGGCGCGGACGATGA
>CAYMRW010000588.1:0-1510 GCA_964392825.1 uncultured Rhodobacterales bacterium | reverse complement strand
CGCCGCCGGGCGCTTCGGCTTCGACCTGACGTTCACCGGACCCGAGGCGCTCGACCCCGACGGCAAGGCCGTGGCCTTCGCCAAGGGCCAGGGGCGGAACGTGGTGATCGAGCGCGACGCGAGAAGGGCGGTGGAGGGGGCGGACGCCGTCATCGCCGACACCTGGGTCTCGATGCACGACGCCCAGTCGGCGCGGGAGCGGCGGCACAACCTCCTGCGCCCCTACCAGGTCGATGCGGCGCTGATGCGGGCGGCCGGGCCCGGCGCCGTCTTCATGCACTGCCTGCCGGCGCACCGCGGCGAGGAGGTGACGAGCGAGGTCATGGACGGCCCGCAATCCGTGGTCTGGGACGAGGCCGAGAACCGCCTCCACGCCCAGAAGGCGATCCTGCGCTGGTGCCTCGGCGTCTGACGCCCCATCGGGGCGACCGGGCCCGGGCAAGACGGGAAAGGCAGCGGATCGTGCGGCTGTAGCGGCAGGTGCGGTTCGGCGCGCAGCCAGGATGACGGCCGTGGGCTTTCGGGGCGGTCGGGAGTCCATTATCTGGCCGGGAGCGCACGCCTTGCGCGAAATGGCGCACGATGCGCCGGACGTCTGCGACGTGCTCTCGTGGGGGCGGCAGACGAGGCCGCAGCGTCAGGGGCGGGGCTTGGCGCGGAGCGTCGGGGCGGCGGCGGTCGGGTCCTCCGGCCAGGGGTGCTTCGGGTAGCGGCCTCGCATGTCGCGGCGGACGTCGCCGTAGGAGCTGGCCCAGAACCCCGGCAGGTCCGAGGTCACCTGCACCGGCCGCCCCGCCGGCGACAGGAGCGTGATGCGCAGGGGCCGCCCGGCGACGACGGGGTGGTGTGTCACGCCGAAGAGTTCCTGCAGGCGCAGCGCGATCTCCGGCCCGTCCGCGCCGTAGTCGATCGGCACCGCCCGCCCGAGCGGCGTCGTGAACGCGGCCGGCGCGATCCGCTCGAGCGCCTGGCGCTGCGGCCAGTCGAGCCTCGCCTCGAGCGCGGGAAGGAGATCGAAGGCGCGCCATGCCTCCGCCGTCCGGATACCGGCGATGTGCGGCGCGAGCCATGCCTCGAGGTCGGCCATCAGCGCCGCGTCCGAAAGGTCGGGCAGATCGGCGCCGGCAGCTCGAGCCCATTCAGCGCGATCGGCGAGGCGCCGGGCGCGGCCGGTCCAGGGCAGGCCGAGCTCGCGTACGCCGGCGAGCATCGCCGCGGCGATGGCGTCGGGCGGTGCGTTCCGCCACGGGCGCTCGGCAAGGACGAGAGCGCCGAGGCGCTCCTGTCGGGCGGCGACGACGCGGCCGTCGCGGGACGACCAGGTGCAAACGGCGGCCACTTCGATCCGGTCGGGGAAGAGGTCGCGCAGCTCGCCCTCGGTCAGCGGCGCGGCGCTGCGGATGCGCGCCTCGCGCGGGTGACCGTCGGTCTCGGCGATGGCGAGGAGGGGCAGGGCGGCGAGCGGGTCCTCGGGCGCGAGATGGGCGCCCTTGCCGCCGGCGGTCAGGTA
>CAYMRW010000587.1:0-1514 GCA_964392825.1 uncultured Rhodobacterales bacterium | reverse complement strand
CATAAGCGCGAGAGCCTCGACCACATCCTCGTCAGCGAGGAGTTCTACGACCACTCGCGCAAGCGACGCTGGTCGTTCCGCGAGATGGAGATCGTCAACGACCACCTGAACCGCGAGGCGTTCGAGGACGAGGGGGCGACCGACCACGGCATCGTCCGCGCCTACTTCGACTGGAACCCGATGCCCGCGCGGATCGACGTGGCGTGACCGGGGAGGGAGGACGCATGGAGCGGATGGTCGGCGTCATCGGCGGCTCGGGGCTTTACAACATCGACGGGTTCGAGGGCGCCGTCTGGCAGGAGGTCGACACCCCCTGGGGCCGTCCCTCGGACGCGATCCTGATGGGGGAGCTCGACGGGATGGCGTTCGCGTTCCTGCCGCGGCACGGGCGCGGGCACGTGCATCCCCCCGCGGACGTGCCGTTCCGCGCGAACATCGCGGCGATGAAGTCGCTCGGAGTGACCGACCTCGTCAGCGTGTCGGCCTGCGGCTCTTTCCGCGAGGCGATGGCGCCGGGCCATTTCGTCGCCGTCGACCAGTTCGTCGACCGGACCACCGGGCGCCCGGCCTCGTTCTTCGGACCGGGCTGCGTCGCGCACGTGTCCCTCGCGCATCCGACCTGCCGGAGGCTCGCCACCGCCTGCGCCACGGCGGCGCGCGCGGTCGGCGCCACGGTGCACGAGGGCGGCACCTATCTCGCCATCGAGGGGCCGCAGTTCAGCACGCTGGCCGAATCGCGCCTCTACCGCGACGTCTGGGGCTGCGACGTTGTCGGCATGACCAACATGCCCGAGGCGCGGCTCGCCCGCGAGGCGGAGATCTGCTTCGCGACCCTGGCGATGGTGACGGACTACGATTCCTGGCACCCCGAGCACGGCGCCGTCGACGTGGCCGCAATCGTCGCGACGCTGAAGGCCAACGTCGGCCGCGCCGGTCAGACGATCGCGCGGCTGCCCGCGACGCTGTCGTCGGATCACGGGTGCGATCAGGGGTGCAACCGCGCGCTCGACGCCGCCATACTGACGGCGCCCCAGGCGCGCGATCCCGCGATAGTGGAGCGGCTGCGGACGATCGCCGGGCGGGTCCTTTCCTGACGCCCAGGTTCAAGAAACCCCTTCGGGTTCAACTCATACGGGTGTACGGTCGGCCTGGGTCCGATACCACCGGCCCCGGATGCACCAAGAAAACCGACGGGCATGTCCCATGGGGCATGCCCGTCAGCCCTCGGGCAGGACGGCGCCCGGGTTCATGATGCCCAAGGGGTCGAGCGCGGACTTGATGGCACGCATGGCGCCGAGCTTCGCCGGATCGCCGTAGCGGGCAAGTTCGGCGGTCTTGAGCCGACCGACGCCGTGCTCGGCGCTGAACGACCCCTCGAACCGGTGCGCGGCCTCGTGCACGGCGTGGCTGATCGCGGCGGCGCGGTCGCGCCATTGGGCGCGGTCCTCGCCCGCGGGAGGAAAGACGTTGTAGTGCACGTTGCCGTCGCCGAGGTGGCCGAAGACGTTGGCGCG
>CAYMRW010000586.1:0-1519 GCA_964392825.1 uncultured Rhodobacterales bacterium | reverse complement strand
CGATGTCCGCGGGCTCGGCCGCGTCCGCCAGCCGGTTCGCATCGTCGCCTCGCGGCGCCTCGATCTGCCCCGCGGCGGGCGCCTGTCGCAGGGGCTTGGGGCCGGACCGCTCTGGATCGTCCACGGCCGTGCCACGGCAGAACAGCGGGTGGCCTGGACCGGCGCGCGGCTGTTCGAGGTCCCCGAGACGTCCGATGGACTCGACCCCGCGGCGATGCTCGCGGCCCTCGGCGCGGCGGGCCTCACCCGCGTCTTCTGCGAGGGCGGCGGCCATCTCGCCGCCGCGCTCCTCGCCGCCGGCCTTGTCGACCGGCTGGTCGGCGTCACCGCCGGCGTCGCGCTCGGCGCGGACGGCACCCCGTCGATCGGCTCCCTTCCGATGTCGGCGCTCGACGCGTTCCCGCGCTTCCGGCTGACCGAATCCCAGGCCGTCGGCGGCGACGTCCTGCATGTCTGGGATCGGGACTGAGCCGCTTGTCCCGCAGCGGCCGCGCGTCTACCTCGAATGTCGACACAGCGAGGGGTGCGGATGTTCACCGGAATCGTGACCGACGTCGGACGCGTGATCGCCATGGCGCACGAAGGCGACCTGCGCGTTCGCATCGCCACCGCCTACGAGGTCGCCTCGATCGACCTCGGCGCCTCGATCGCCTGCGAGGGGATCTGCCTGACCGTCGTCGCGACCGGCGATGCGCCCGAACCGTGGTTCGAGGTGCAGCTCTCGGCCGAGACGGCGACCCGCACCAATGCAGGATCCTGGGGAGTGGGCCGGGGTCTGAACCTCGAGCGGGCGCTGAAGGTCGGGGACGAGCTCGGCGGGCACATCGTTTCGGGTCACGTCGACGGCACCGCACGGATCCTGTCGATCCGGCCCGAGGGCGACAGCACCCGCGTGATCTTCGAGGTGCAGGCCGACCTCGCCCGCTTCGTCGCGCCCAAGGGTTCGATCGCGCTGAACGGCACCTCGCTCACCGTGAACGAGGTCGAGGGCACGCGGTTCGGCGTGAACCTGATCCCGCACACCAAGACCGCCACGACCTGGGGCGACGCGGCGGAGGGCGACCCCGTCAACGTCGAGATCGACACGCTCGCCCGCTACGTCGCCCGTCTCGCCGAGGCGGCCGCGTGACGGGGATCGGCCACAACGGCGGACCGGCAATGGCCGGGGTCGGCTGGCAGCGGCACTGCTGGCGCCGCGCCCGCGCCGCACTCCTGCCACGGATGCCGCTCGAGGTCGTCCGGCGCCGGGTGGCGCGGGCCGCCGAGCTTGGCCTCGACTACGGGACCTATGCGGGCATCCGCGCCGCGTCCGGGCGCGACGTGGTGGCGTTCCTCTTCTCGACGAACGCGCTCAGGATGGAGGCTGCGCCGCGCCCACCGGCGGACCGGATGGCCCATGTCGAGAGGATGCGGCGCTGCGACAGGGTCGTCCTGGCGCTGCCGCCGCATGACCCGGCCGCGGTGACGCAGCGCCTCGGCCTCCGTGCCGCGCCGGCGCCGGCGTCGCTCGCCCCGTGGG
>CAYMRW010000585.1:0-1519 GCA_964392825.1 uncultured Rhodobacterales bacterium | reverse complement strand
CCAAGCATCTCGACAAGGCGCTGATGCAGTTCGCCGAGGAGGGCGCGGCCAAGGTCTTCAAGCCGGCGATCGGGTCGGGCCACATCGTCGGCGTGGTCGGTGCGCTGCAGTTCGACGTGCTGGCAAGTCGGATCGAGCTCGAGTACGGCCTCCCCGTGCGGCTCGAGCCGTCACAGTTCACCTCGGCGCGCTGGGTGACGGGCCCCAAGGACAAGCTCGACGCCTTCATGCAGTCGAACAAGGGGCACATCGCCCACGACCACGACGGCGACATCGTCTACCTGACGCGCCTGCAATGGGACATCGACCGCATCGTGCGCGACCATCCCGACCTGATGCTCAGCGCCACCAAGGAGATGATGGTCTGACGCCGGGCGGGACCGTCGTCAGGCGAGCGCCGCGTCCATCGTGATGTCGGCGTTGAGGAGCTTCGAGACCGGGCAGTTCTCCTTGGCGGCGTTGGCGGCCTCGGCAAACGCCTCGTCATCGGCTCCGGGCACGCGCGCCGTCACGTCCAGGTGAACCTTGGTGATGGCGAAGCCGCCGCCGCTCTCTTCGAGCGTCACCGTCGCCGTCGTCCTGATCTCGTCCGGCGTCAGATCCTGCTGGCCGAGGATCATCGACAGCGCCATCGAGAAGCAACTCGCATGCGCCGCGCCGATCAGCTCCTCGGGGTTCGTTCCCCGCTCGGATTCGAACCTCGTAGCGAAACCATAGGCTTGCTCGTCGAGAACCAGCGTCTCGGTCGAGACCTGACCGCGACCGGTCTTGAGGTCGCCCGTCCACTTCGCCGAGCCCTTGCGGTTAATCATTCGCGTTCCCCTCGCTCCATTGCCCCGGGCAGCGGCGTGGCGCCGCACCGCTGAGGCGTTTCGGCCGCTATATAGCCCGAACCGTTGACGGAACAGCCTCAATCGTCTAGGCGGCGCGCGGGGGCGCAGAACGCGCCGCGGCCAGCGGGCCGCTTCCCTTCCGCGCGGGCCATGACAGCGGTCCGCCTTCTCACGGACACGCATGACCAGATTCACCGATCTCTCTTTGGACCCGAAGGTCCTCCAGGCCGTCGCCGAAGCCGGCTACGACACGCCAACGCCGATTCAGGCGGGCGCCATCCCCTCCGCGCTCGAGGGGCGTGACGTTCTCGGCATCGCGCAGACGGGCACCGGCAAGACCGCGTCCTTCACCCTGCCGATGATCACGCTGCTGGCTAAGGGACGTGCCCGGGCGCGGATGCCGCGCAGCCTCGTGCTCGCCCCCACGCGTGAGCTCGCGGCGCAGGTGGCCGAAAGCTTCGATACCTACGCGCGGTACCACAAGCTATCGAAGGCGCTTCTGATCGGCGGCGTCAGCTTCAAGGAGCAGGACTCGCTCATCGACAAGGGCGTCGACGTGCTGATCGCGACGCCGGGCCGTCTGCTCGACCATTTCGAGCGCGGCAAGCTCCTGCTGACGGGCGTGCAGATCATGGTCGTCGACGAGGCCGACCGGATGCTCGACATGGGCTTCATCCCCGACATCG
>CAYMRW010000584.1:1066-1522 GCA_964392825.1 uncultured Rhodobacterales bacterium | reverse complement strand
TTTATTTATCTGTAGCAAATATTCAGGTATTTCATATGAGGTGACTCAGACCAAATGGCAACTAAGTGTCGCCCCCTTGGAATAAATAACTAGTAAGTTTGAAGGTTCTGGGACTTGTTGATTGAGAGATTGTTGCTAGGATATCTTTCCTTCTGTACAATTTCGTTATTATTCCCTCACCAGTTCCTCAAATTGATCTTCTAACATCCAAACGAAAGAAGTATCAACTACGTTGCTGAAGTTATTTGCTCGCTTGAGGAAAACTCAATTACCCTGGTGGATAGAAATTCGGACTAAGTTGCCTGCCTGTATTTATTATTTTGGACCTTTTGAAAGCAAAAAAGAGGCAAGGCTTTCCCAGCACGGCTACATAGAAGACTTAGTTGAAGAAAAAGCCCAGGGTATTACGGTCGAGCTAAAAAAATGTCAACCTCACATGCTAACTATTTACCAGGA
>CAYMRW010000584.1:758-1056 GCA_964392825.1 uncultured Rhodobacterales bacterium | reverse complement strand
TTTGGCGAGTAAGGGAAATATGAGCAAACTAAGCGGACTAGAACTATTTACAGATCTTTATGAACTGACCATGGTACAGGCTTATCTCAACGAGGGCATGACAGATGAAGCGGTCTTCAGTCTTTTTGTTCGTCGTTTGCCTCCCCGACGAAATTTCTTGTTAGCTTGTGGTTTGGATACCGTTCTTCAATATCTGGAAAACCTAAATTTTGGCGATCGCTCTTTGGCTTACTTGGCATCGTTAAACAAGTTTTCCGACCATTTTCTGAACTGGTTGCGCGACTTTCGCTTTACTGGA
>CAYMRW010000584.1:0-732 GCA_964392825.1 uncultured Rhodobacterales bacterium | reverse complement strand
CCATTGTTAGAGATCGTGGCACCGCTACCACAGGCACAGCTCGTAGAAACTATGGTTATGAACCAGATCCACGTTCAAACCTTGCTGGCTACCAAAGCCCAACGGGTGGTGTCTTCTGCTGGCGATCGACCAGTGATTGATTTTGGTGCGCGACGAATACACGGCATTGATGCTGCTATTAAGGGTGCGCGTGCCTTCTATATCGGTGGCGTAGCAGCGACATCTAACGTTCTTGCTGGCAAGCAGTTTGGCATACCCGTAACGGGAACTATGGCACACAGCTATATCCAAGCGCATCAGGACGAAGCATCAGCCTTTCGCGCGTTCGCACAGCTTTACCCAGACACGGTGTTGTTGGTTGACACTTACGACACTCTTGCTGGTGTATGTAAAGTTATCGCTCTAGCAAAAACTCTAGGGGAAGATTTTAAAGTAAAGGCGGTGCGCCTCGACTCTGAGGATTTGCTCGCGCTTTCAAAACAAACGCGTCGGCTACTAGATCGGGCTGGTCTTAGTCGGGTAGAAATCTTTGCTAGCGGTGGACTGGACGAGGATCGAATTGCACAACTTATATCCGCTAATGCTCCAATCGATGGTTTTGGTGTTGGCAGCAGCATGGGTGTATCGGATGATGTTCCCGCTTTGGATATAGCCTACAAGCTTTGCGAGTACGCCGATCGCGGACGATTAAAGCTTTCAAAGGGCAAGCCAGTACTACCAGGTCGCAAGCAA
>CAYMRW010000583.1:0-1526 GCA_964392825.1 uncultured Rhodobacterales bacterium | reverse complement strand
TGACCATCTCGGGCTCCACCCAGAGGCCGAAGGTCATGCCGAGCGCGTGCACGCGCTCGATCAGCGGCTTCAGGCCTAAGGGCCATTTGCGGTGGTCGATGCCCCAGTCGCCGAGCGAGGTGGTGTCGTCGTCCCGCCCCCGCGTCTCGCCGCCGAACCAGCCGTCGTCGAGCACGAAACGCTCGACGCCGAGCGCTGCCGCCTTTTCGGCGATCCCTGCAAGCGTCTCGAGGTCGTGGTCGAAGTAGACCGCCTCCCAGCAGCAGTAGTGCACGGGCCGCGGCGCCGCCGGGGAGAGCGCGCGGACGCGCCGCTGAAAGCGTCGCGCGACCCCGTTCAGGCCCTCGTCGGACCAGGCGACGTAAAGCGGCGCGGTGGCGAAGCGCGTCGCCGGCGCGGTCCAGCTTCCGCCCGCGTGCCCGAACTGGATCTGGCGGCGTCCGTCCGGCAGCTCCTCGGCCGCCATCCGGTGCCCGCCGGACCAGCCGTAGGCGAAGGCGCGGACCTCGCCCTGCGTCTCGGTCGTGCCCTCGTCCGGGAACCAGGCGAAGGGCGGATGCTCGTGCCCGGACCGTCCCGTGCGCGCCTCGCGCATCCGCACGCCGGGCTGCCATGCCGTGTGCACCGGGGAAAGCTCGCGGGTCCATTTGCCATGAAGGTCGAGGATGCCGCCGCTCGCGGGCCCGGGAAGGACGGGCGCCGCCAGCCAGTGCACGCGGACCGGGTGGTCGAAGGCGACCTCGGCCCCGAGCGTCATCACGCCGGTCGCGGGATCGGGGGCGAACGTCGCCGTGTAGACCAGGCCGAGGTCCGGGTCGCGGGCGTGCACGGTCCCGCCCTCGATCCGGCACGCGCGGAACCGCGGGAACAGCGGCCGGCCGTCCGCGTCCGCGACCACGAGGCCCGGCTGACCCTGCCAGCCGTCGGCGGGCAGCGGGCAGATCGACAGCGGCGGCAGGACGTCGAGCATGCCACCCGTGAGGTCCCGCCCCGCCGCGGCGGCGATCTCGCCGAGGTCTTCGCCCTGGGGCAGCGGCGGCCCCCAGTAGACGACCTCGGGCAGGCGCCCATGCACGGAGACGAGAACGAGGGTCTGCGTCCCGTCGTCGATGCGCTCGGCGATCATCGCAGGGCCGACCTCCGCCTCAGGCGTGCCCCGCCGCCGGGCGGACAGCAGGCCGAACGCGCGCCCCGGCGCAGTGTGGCGGCGCATCCGGACGCGGCCCCGGCGGACGGCACATGGAGGCGGCATGCGAGCACCATGGGCCCAGCTTAGCTCATCGCCGCGGCACCCGCGATGACCGCCTGCCACGACGTCGGGGCCGCGAGGTGCCCCGGGCCCGGCGCGGGCTTCGGGGCTCGCGGGCGACCGATCGCCTCGAATTGTCCGCGTCGCCCCCGGTGCTGCCGACCCGGCGCCGCATTCGCGCCGCAATCGGGCGGCGTCGTGAGCCCGGAGATCCGTATCCAATCGGGGAGGCGAAGGCGATGGCAGCGCGGCTGTCCCGCGCGACCGCGCGGTTTCT
>CAYMRW010000582.1:0-1530 GCA_964392825.1 uncultured Rhodobacterales bacterium | reverse complement strand
CGACGTCGAGCGACCGGCTCGTCGTGGGGGTGGAGTGGCGCTACACCCAGCCCGACGGCAGCCTCGCCGGCGTCACCAGCGCCCGCTACTTTCTCGAGGAGATCGGTGCAGAGCTTTCGGTTCAGATGATCGAGTTCGAGAGCCTCGCCTTCGCCGCGATCGTGTCCTGGTTCCGCAAGGCGGGTCACCCCATCAGCCGGCCCCCCGATTCCCCCGTGCACTAGCCGGCGCCTCGCCGCCGGCGTGTCCATCCGAACGCAGACGCAATCCGGGCCCCGCGCCCCAAGGAGCCATGGCATGAGCGACTTCCGCTACGAACTGCAGGACGGCGTCGCCGTCATCATCTGGGACGTCGAGGGCCGCTCGATGAACGTGATGAGCCTCGAGGGGTTCGAGGCGCTCGATCGCCTCATCGACCGGGCCCTCGCCGACCAGGCGGCCCGCGGCATCGTCATCACGTCCGGCAAGGACAGTTTCGCCGGCGGAATGGACCTCAACGTCATCGCGCGGATGAAGGCCGAGGCGGGCGACGACCCGGCGCGCGGCCTCTTCGAGGGGCTGATGCGCGTGCACGGCATCCTGCGCAAGATCGAGCGCGCCGGCATGGACGACAAGAACCGCGGCGGCAAGCCGGTGGCCGCGGCGCTCCCCGGGACCGCCCTCGGCATCGGCCTCGAGATCCCGCTCGCCTGCCACCGCATCTTCGCCGCCGATAACCCGAAGGCCAGGATCGGCCTGCCCGAGATCATGGTCGGCATCTTTCCGGGCTCGGGCGGCACCACGCGCGTGAGCCGTCTCCTCGGCGTCATGGCGTCGGCGCCGATCCTGCTGGAGGGCAAGCTCTTCGAGCCGAAGAAGGCCAAATCTGCGGGCCTCGTGCACGAGGTGGTGGATGCCGGCGAGCTGCTCGCCCGCGCCAAGGCTTGGGTGCTCGAGGCGACCGACGCCGACATCGTCAAGCCGTGGGACCAGAAGGGCTGGAAGATGCCGGGCGGCGCCCCCTACCACCCGGCGGGCTTCATGACCTTCGTCGGCGCGTCGGCCATGGTCCACGGCCGCACGCAGGGGGTCTACCCCGCGGCCAAGGCGCTCCTCTCGGCTGTCTACGAGGGCGCGCTCGTCCCCTTCGACACCGCGCTCAGGATCGAGGCGCGCTGGTTCACCCACGTGCTAATGAACCCGTCCTCCGAGGCGATGATCCGCTCGCTCTTCATCAACAAGGAGGCGCTGGAGAAGGGCGCCAACCGCCCCGATGTCCCCGACCAGAAGGTCCGCCGCGTCGGCGTCCTCGGCGCCGGCATGATGGGCGCGGGCATCGCCTACGTCTCGGCCAACGCCGGGATGGACGTCGTCCTGATCGACCAGGACCAGGCGGCCGCCGACCGCGGCAAGTCGTACTCCGAGGGTCTTCTCGACAAGGGCGTGCAGCGCCGCAAGGTCACGCCCGAGGGCAAGGATGAGGTCTTGCGGCGCATCACCGCCACAACCGATCATGCCGCGCTCGAGGGCTGCGACCTGATCGTCGAGGCG
>CAYMRW010000581.1:0-1531 GCA_964392825.1 uncultured Rhodobacterales bacterium | reverse complement strand
CCCGCGCGCGGGGCCGGGCGAGGCCCCGGCTCGGAGGCCGGGGCGGGCGAGGAGGCGGCGGGCGCGGTGCATCGCGGTGGACGTCGGGGCGGGCGGCAGGGCCCGCGGCGATCTGCGCGGGCCCGGTCGCATCAGTAGTTCGACTCGATCTGCACGCAGCTCTCGGTCTCGGTGTTGTACATGCCGCAGCCGAGGCCCGGCCAATCCGAGATCAGGACCGCCGATTCGGGCAGGAAGTCGGTCCAGGCGTCGCCCTCGACCTCCGCGGTCTGGGAGATGATGTCGAACTGCCCGTCCTCGGTGATCTCGCCGATCAGCACCGGCTTGGCGAGGTGATGGTTGGGCAGCATCACCGCCGTGCCGCCGGTCAGGTTCGGGAACTCCTGCCCGTACATGGCCTCGCGCACGGCATCCACGTCGGTGGTGCCCGCGGCCTCGACGGCGTTCAGCCACATGTTGAAGCCGATGTAATGCGCCTCCATCGGGTCGTTGGTGACGCGGTCCTCGCCCATGCGGGCCTTCCAGGCGGCGACCCACTCCTCGTTGGCGGGCGTGTCGGCCGACTGGAAGTAGTTCCACGCGGCGAGGTGGCCCACCAGGTCGGTCGTGTCGAGGCCCGACAGCTCCTCCTCGCCGACCGAGAAGGCGACGACGGGGATGTCGTCGGCGCTCACCCCTTGGGCGGCCAGCTCCTTGTAGAAGCCCACATTGGCGTCGCCGTTGATCGTCGAGATCACGCCCACCGGCCGGCCGTCCTCGGCCATGGCCACGACGTCGGAGACGATGGTCGCCCAGTCGCTGTGCCCGAAGGGGGTGTAGTTGACGAAGATGTCCTCCTCGGCGATCCCCTTGGACTTAAGGTAGGCCTCGAGGATGTTGTTCGTCGTGCGCGGATAGACGTAGTCGGTGCCCAGCAGCGCGAAGCGCTCGACGCCCAGCTCGTCGAGGAAGTAGTCGGTGGCCGGGATCGCCTGCTGGTTGGGCGCGGCACCCGTGTAGAAGACGTTCTTCGAGCTCTCCTCGCCCTCGTACTGGACGGGGTAGAACATCAGGCCGTTGAGCTCCTCCAGCACGGGCAGGACGGACTTGCGGCTGACGGAGGTCCAGGAGCCGAAGATCACGTCGACCTCCTCGACGGTGAGCAGCTCGCGCGCCTTCTCGGCGAAGAGCGGCCAGTCGGAGGCCGGGTCGACGACGACCGCCTCGAGCTGGCAGCCCAGCACGCCGCCCGCCTCGTTCTGCTGCTCGATCAGCATCTCCATGGTGTCCTTCAGCGTCGTCTCGCTGATCGCCATCGTGCCCGACAGCGAATGCAGCACGCCCACCTTGATCGGGCAGTCGGCCTCCTGCGCGGCGGCGGCGGTGACGAGCGCGGCGCACGAGACGCCCCCGAGGATCACGGATCGGATCATGTTTGGATGTCCCCAACTGGTTCGCCCCTCGAACGGGCGCACCGGACGGACGCCAGACGGGCCCGCGAGGGCAAGCCGGGCCGTCGACGCCAAGGCGCGCGGCGGAAGGGCTGCCCAAG
>CAYMRW010000580.1:0-1533 GCA_964392825.1 uncultured Rhodobacterales bacterium | reverse complement strand
AGGCGCCGGATCTGCTTGTAGTGCGCGAGGCTGGCGTCGAGATGGCGCTGCAGGTCGGCGAGAGACGGTGCGGGTTCGCCCGGCACGATGAAGGCGACGGGGACCTCGCCCGCCTCCTCGTCGTCCATGCCGATGACTGCGGCGTCGAGCACGCCGGAATGCGCCATGAGGGCGGCCTCGATCTCGGCCGGCGCCACCTGGAACCCCTTGACCTTGATGAGCTCCTTCACCCGGTCGCGCACGAAGAGATAGCCGTCCTCGTCGATGGTTCCGACGTCTCCGGTGCGCAGCCAGCCCTCGGCATCGAGGCACGCGGCGGTCGCTTCGGCGTTGTCGAGGTAGCCCTTCATCACCTGGGGACCCTGCACGAGCAGCTCGCCCTCGGCGCCGACCGGCAGATCCTCGCCGGTGACGGTGTCGACGATGCGGCATAGGGTGCTGGGAAGCGCGATTCCCGCCGCCCCCGGGCGCGGCCGGCCGACCGGCACCGCGTGCGAGACGGGGCTCATCTCGGTCATGCCGTAGCCCTGCGTCATCGTGCAGCCGATGCGCTCGGCGACCGCCGCCTCGAGCCCGGCGCCGAGCGGCGCAGCCCCCGACAGGATCTGTTCGACCGAGGACAGGTCGAACTGATCGACGAGCGGGTGCCTGGCCAGCGCGATCGCGACGGGGGGCACGATGAAGAGGCGTCTGGCGCGGTGGTCCTGCGTCAGCCGCAGGAAGAGTTCGAGGTCGAAGCGCGGCATGGTCACGACCGTGCCGCCCGCCGCCGGGTAGTAGTTCAGGAACAGCTCGAGCCCGTAGATGTGGAAGAAGGGCAGGAAGGCCGGTGCCACCTCCCCGGGGTCGATCGGAATCGCCTGGCGACACTGGTCGACATTGGCCACGAGGTTGCGGTGGGTCAGCATGACGCCCTTCGGAAGACCCGTCGTGCCGGAGGAGTACGGAAGGACGACCACGTGCTCCGCGGCGTCGACTGGCGCCTGATGGTCGAGCGGCGCGCCCATGAGGTCGGCGAGTGACCGCGCACCGCCGGCCTCGCCGAATACCGCGATCTCGCGCACCTCCGTCCCGACGGCACCCTCGCGCGCCGTCTCGAGGAACTGGGGCCCGGTGATCAGAAGCCTCGCCTTCGAATCGGCGAGCTGCTGATGCAGCTCGGCCGCGGTGTAGGTCGGATTGACGGTGGTGATGGTGCCGCCCGCCCAGGCCGCAGCATGGAAGGCGACGAAGAATTCGGGCGCGTTCGGCGCCATCAGCGCGATGCGGTGGCCGGCTCCGTAACCGTGTTCCGTGAGCCCGCCCGCAAGGCGCTTGATGGCGTCGATCGCTTCCGCGCCAGTCATCGACCGCCCGCTGACGGCGTCGACCATGACGGCGCCGTCGGGGCGATGAACCAGGCCCTCGAAGACCTGTTCGGTAATCGTGCAGTCCCTGAGGGCGATCGGCGGATACGTGCTGTCGTGGATGATCATGGCGGGCCCTCCCTGTCCCGGCCGCCATCCTAGCGCGAATCTTGCCGCCCGGTCAGAA
>CAYMRW010000579.1:0-1535 GCA_964392825.1 uncultured Rhodobacterales bacterium | reverse complement strand
AGGATGTTCAGGATCACGTCGGCGGAATGGACGCCCTCGCTCAGCGCCTCGGCGCAGGCGGCCTCGACGGCGGGCAACCCGTCCGTCAGCACGGCGCCGAGGATCTCGACCATCCGCTTGTCGCCGTCCGGCGCGGCGCGCAGTTTGCGGCGCACCCGCTCGATGGCCGCCGGCAGCACCCAGTGCTTGAACGGGGCGCCGTTGCGCAGGGCGCCGGGCTTGCGGGCCAGCACCGGGACGTAGTGCCACGGGTTGTAGACCGTGCCACCCCGGCCGAAGGCGCGGGCATGCTCGCCGACGACGCGTCCGTCCTGGCGCAGCTCGATCCGGTCGGCGTAGGCGCGCACCTCCACCGGGCGGCCGACGGCGCTGGCCTCGACCGAGTACTTGTTGTTGTCGAAGCGCACGAGGCAGGTCTTCGACACCGACGCCTGCACGGCGTGGAAGCCGTCGAAGGGCCCCCGATAGGGAACGAGGCTGTCCCGCTCGGCTTCGAACACCTCCCAGATCGTCTTGCCGAGGATCTCGGGGTGAGGCTGGACCTTGGCCCGGGCGATGCACTGGTCGAGCAGCCAATCGTTGAGCTCCGCCATGCTCTTGACCCGCACCCGCGGCGAGAACAGCCGTTCTCGGATCGCGCCCACCTGGTTCTCGACTTGGCCCTTCTCCCAGCCCGAGGCAGGGGTGCAGGCGACCGGATCTACGAGGTAGTGGCTGCACATCTGCTGGAACCGACGATTGTAGGCGCGCTCCTTGCCGACGAAGATCGCGTCCACCGCCGTCTTCATGTTGTCGTAGATCCCGCGCGTGCAGGCCCCCTTGTAGAAGGCGAAGGCCCTGTCGTGGGCGTCGAACACCATCTCCTGCGTCTCGCGCGGATAGGCTCGCACGAACGGCATCCGGCTGTGGCACAGGCGCATGTGGGCCACCTTCACCGTGACGGTGGCGCCGTCGATCAGCACGACCTCATGGCTCCAATCGAACTGGTAGGCCTCGCCGGGCTCGAAGCTCAGCGGCACGAAGGCCGCCGCCGCACCTGTGCCGCCCTGGCGCCGCCAAGCTGCGGCGTAGCGCCGGACGGCGTCATAGCCGCCTTCGTAACCGAGCCCGCGAAGGTCCTCGAAGATCCGCAGCAGCGTCACCCGCTCCCGGGCACCCCGCGCCGCGTTCACGGCCAGCAGCCGATCGAGATCGTCCCGCCAGGGGCCGAGCTTCGGCTGCGGCTGGACGCTGCGCTTGTACTCGAAGGCGGTCTTCTCGGACCGCAGCACCTTCCGAACGACCTTCCGCGACAGCTTCAGCTCGCGACAGATCTGCTTGATCGGCTTACCCTGAACGAAGTGCGCCCGGCGGATCTTGGCGATCGTCTCCACAACCAGCATCCCAATCTCGGCTCCCGATGACCTCGGGAGCACTGTGAACCCCATCGCCGGAGGGGTCCCTTTTGGAAGCCGATCACCCCGGAAACGGGGTCCTTATTGCGCGCCTCTCCACATTCGGCGCCCCCACGGCGCCCTCGGGCGCGGTGTCGCCAC
>CAYMRW010000578.1:0-1538 GCA_964392825.1 uncultured Rhodobacterales bacterium | reverse complement strand
CGCGGAACATCGGGAAGACGAAGTCGCGCACGAACTCCTCGCGCAGATCCTCGATGTAGATGTCGCGGACGCCCAGCATCTCGGCCTTCTTGCGCGCAGGCTCCAGCTCCTCTCCCTGACCGAGGTCGGCGGTGAAGGTGACGACCTCGCAGCCGTACTCGACCTGCAGCCATTTCAGGATGATCGAGGTGTCGAGACCGCCGGAATAGGCGAGCACGACCTTCTGCGGTGCCGGCATGACGTTCCCCACGTGGATGCGGTGCCGCCTCTAGTCCAGCGGCGGGGCGCGGGCAAGGCAGGTCGCCGGGCGCCGAACGTCGTGCTAAGCCGTTCCGGGGCGCAGGTGCGGAGGCGACATGGCAGACCGGCTCGAACTGCTGCGGGGGGTCGTTCATCCGTGGCACCACGACCATTTCGGGCACATGAACGTGCGCCATTACGCGCCGTTCTTTGACGACGCGTCGTATCACCTGTGGACGCGGATCGGCCTGCCCTTCGCGCGGATGATCGAGGACCACGGCGTGCACTGCGTGACCGCGAGCGCCACGACGACCTTCGTCAGGGAGCTCACGGCGGGGGACCTCATCGTCATCGACGGGGCTGTCGCGCGCATCGGGACCAAAAGCGCGACGTTCCATCTGCGGATGCTGCACGCCGATACGGGCGAGGTTCATGCGACTTACGACATGGTCGAGGTGGTGTTCGACCCCAAGACCCGTGCCTCCGCGCCGATGCCGGACGCTGTCCGCCGCGCGCTCGGGGCGCATCTGGTGGGCGAGGATGCCTGAAGGCGCGACAATGCCGGGCTTCGCCGCGGCGGCGCGGGCGGCGATGGCGGAGATGCGGCCGCTGTTCCCGCCGACGCCGCTCTTGCGCAACGACCACCTCTCGCAAAGGCACGGCGCCGACATCTGGCTGAAGCGTGAGGATCTGTCGCCCGTCCGTTCGTACAAGATCCGCGGCGCGTTGAACGCGATGCGCAAGGCGGTGGCCGCGGGCGCCCGTCAGTTCGTCTGCGCGAGCGCCGGCAATCATGCCCAGGGCATGGCGTACGCATGCCGGCACTTCGGCGTGCGGGGCACGATCTACATGCCGGTGACGACGCCGCAGCAGAAGATCGACAAGACCGCGGCGTTCGGCGGCGAAGCTATCGAGATCGTGCTCGAAGGGGATTACGTCGACGACACGCTCCGCGCCGCCAAGGCCGCCTGCGACACGATGGGGGCCCGGTTCCTGTCGCCGTTCGACGACGACGACGTGATCGAGGGGCAGGCGAGCGTCGCGGCCGAAATCCTCGACGCGATGGATGCGCCGCCCGAGATCGTCGTTCTGCCGGTGGGCGGCGGCGGGCTTGCCGCCGGGATGCGACGGCTCTTCGCCGAGGAGGCACCCGAGACCGAGTTCGTTTACGTCGAGCCCGAGGGCGGCGCGAGCCTTGCCGCCGCGCTCGCGGTCGGGCACCCCGTGCGGTTGGAGCGGCTGAACACGTTCGTCGACGGGGCGGCGGTGGCGCAGATCGGCGCGCGGCCCTTCTCGGT
>CAYMRW010000577.1:0-1539 GCA_964392825.1 uncultured Rhodobacterales bacterium | reverse complement strand
CAACATGATCCTCGGCGCGACCATGGTCGTGACCTGCGAGGCGTTCGCACTCGCCGACCGGCTGGGTCTCGATCGGCAGGCACTCTACGACGTCGCCTCGACCTCGTCGGGGCAGTCGTGGTCGCTCACCACCTACTGCCCGGCGCCCGGGGTCGGTCCCAGATCGCCCGCCGACAACGACTACCGCCCGGGCTTTGCCGCCGACCTGATGCTCAAGGATCTGCGCCTCAGCCAGAAGGCGGCGGAGAGGGCGGGTGCCGAGACGCCGATCGGCCGGCTGGCGACCGACCTCTATCGCGCCTTCGTGGAGGATGAGGACGGCGCCGGACGCGACTTCTCGGCCATGCTCCCGCGGTTCGAGAGGGCAGGCCGCACCGGCTCGTCCGGCGGCTGAGCCCGCCCCCGGCAGCTTGTAATGGCGGCGATAGTCTCTAGGAATCGGGTCATGGCCCGCATGGAGACGGGCATGTGTGGAGGTAAGACATGAAGGTCATCACGTTCACCGCCGCGGCACTCGCCGCCGGCGCCGCGGTCGCGCAGGATCAGGACCGCTCCGGCTGGCCCGACAGCTTCACCGTCGGCACCGCCAGCCAGGGCGGCACGTACTTCGCCTACGGCTCGGGCTGGGCCAACCTCGTCGGCGAGCAGCTCGGCATCTCGGGCGGCGGCGAGGTCACCGGCGGCCCGATGCAGAACATGGCGCTCGTCCATACCGGCGACGCGGCCTTCGGCATGACGACGATGGGTCCCGCGGCGGAATCGATCCAGGGCACGAACCCGATCGCGCCCGGGCTCGCCATGGACAAGGCCTGCGCGATCTTCCCGATGTACCAGACGCCGTTCTCGATCACGGCGCTCGCCTCGTCGGACATCGAGCAGATCAGCGAGATCCCGGATGGCGCCCGCATCGGGTTCGGCCCGGCCGGCTCGACATCGGACACCTACTTCCCGCTCATGCTCGAGGAACTCGGCGTCAACTTCGAGCGGCGCAACGGCGGCTGGGAGGATCTCGGCGGTCAGCTGCAGGACGGCCTCATCGACGTCATCGCCTTCGCCGCCGGCATCCCGGTGCCCGCGGTCAGCCAGCTCGAGGTCCAGACCGACGTCAACATCATCGAGTTCACCGAGGAGGAGCGGCGGCAGGTCGAGGAGGCGTTCCCGGTCTCGGACTTCGAGATCCCGGCCGACACCTACCAGACGCTCGAGGAACCGGCGCGCTCGGTCGCCATGTGGAACTTCGCCATCGCCAACTGCGACTTGCCCGAGAGCTTCGTCAACGCGGTGGTCGACATCGTGATGTCGGATAACGAGCGGATGATGGGCATCCATCAGGCGGCCGAGGAGACGCTGCCCGAGAACTGGGACAAGAACCAGGTGATGATGTGGCACCCGGGCGCGGCCGCGTGGTTCGAGGAGAATGCCGGAGCCGACATTCCCGACGACATGGTCTACAGCGGTAGCTGACGGCAGCGGTCCCGCGGCGGCGCCCGCTCCGGGCGCGGGGCGGCGCCGCGGACTCGTCCGCGGCACCGTCGCCGG
>CAYMRW010000576.1:0-1547 GCA_964392825.1 uncultured Rhodobacterales bacterium | reverse complement strand
GCCTCCGCGCGGATGATCGCCTCGGTGCGCGCCTTGGATTCGGGGTAGGCCCACTGGGGATCGACCGACGTGTCCTCGTCGATGCGGTCGCCGGGGTCGCCCGCCGCGTGCACGAGCATGGTGCCGGCGTAGAGGAACTGCTCCACGACGAGGTCGGCGCCGCGCAGGGCGCGCAGAAGGCGCCGGGATCCCGCCTCGTTGATCTCGCGGTAGAGCGGGTTCTCCTCGCCGGTGAAGTCGAAGTAGCCCGCGAGATGAACGACCGACGCGACGCGGCCACCGCTCCGTCGGGCCACCTCGGCGGCTGCACTCTCGACGCTGTCGCCGTCGGTCAGATCGCAGGCGATGGTTTCGTCCGCGCCGTCACGGGTCAGGCCGAGGACGTGCCAGTGTGGGGCGAGGCGTCGCACCAGGGCGGAGCCGATGCTGCCGTCGGCGCCGGTCACGACGACGCAGCCGGCCCGGGACTGGGGGCGGGGTCTAGGGTCCATCGCCCTCAACGCACCGGGGGCCCGGGCGGTTCGCCGTGCCGGAGGGGGTCCTGCGCCGCCGCCGGCATAGAGCGCGGAGCCTTCGCGGCCCGGTCGGGGTCCAACCGTCTTCCTGCAGTTCGCTCATCGCGCCGTCGGGCAGGTGGTTGTTGACCCAGACCTACGATGCCGATGCCGCCGACCGGAGCGTGAGCCGACGGGCGGTTCGGCGTGGCGACCTCGCCGCCTTCGGCGCGAGCAGCCGCGCAAGCGGTAACGGTACCGCCGTTAGGGCGGAGAAGCTCCATTGCCCGAGTCTCTCCGCTCGCGTCGTCTGGGGCCGTGGGTGGCGGCTCGGCCCGATGCCACCGCCGGCCGCAGCCGTTGGCGGGCCCACCTCGTTCCGGGGCGGACCGCGCCGAGGGCGCCGCAGGACCGGGAACAGCGTCCTATCCAGGTCGGCGTCCGCTGCGCTGAGATCGCCCGTGACGGCACGGCATTTCGCCGAGCCGCGCCGGCCCGCACGTCCGATGGGGTCCAGTCAGGGTGCACATCCGGGTTCCCCCTCCCTCGCAGGCCCCCCCACAAACGCGCCCAAGGCATTTGGAGGGGTGACGGTGCCGTGGGAGCGGCACCGCCGCCGCTCCGCGACCGTTCGAGACCGTCGAACCCTGCGGGCCGGGTCTGGGTCAGCGACGGCCGGGAGTCCGCTTCCACGGGCCGGAGGCGGTCTGGGCGGCGCCGCACGCCACGGAGACGCCAAGACGACGCCCCAGGACTTCATGGCGCCCTCGCCGGGCGTCAGAGCATCCAGAGGATGGCGGCGGTGGCGAGCGAGCCCAGCGTGAGGACGACGGCGATGATCGTCATGGCGCGAGTGTCCTGGCTCTGGACTGCGTGATCGTCCATCCGCCTGGTGGTGCTGCGGGCGGCGCCGTGGGCGGACCAGACGATGAAGACCGCACCGGCGATGAAGACCGAGGCCACGGTCTTCGCCGCCCAGGTCGGCTGGAACTCGCCGAAGACGGCCTTCAGGCCGATCGCGACGGCGACGGCTGCGAGCGCGGTGCGCATCCA
>CAYMRW010000575.1:0-1549 GCA_964392825.1 uncultured Rhodobacterales bacterium | reverse complement strand
TGCGCGATCTCGGTATCACGCTGGTCCAGGGCTTCCTCCTCGCCCGCCCCCGGTTCGAGGCGCTGCAGACCGAGGCCGACGTCCTGCTCTGAGACCGCGAGGCCGGGTTCGAGCCCCTGGGCCCGGAAGGTCCGCCGACGGACTGCACCGCGGCGGGGCAGAACCCGCCCGTGGGATGGCACGTCCGGCCGTCGTCGCGGCGGCGCTCATGGCGCCTCGTGGGGCTCCGCCGTCGTACGCGGCGCGGGGGTGGCGAGGCGCCGGTCGTTCCGGTCGGCAGGCGCGTGCCGGGAGCCTCGGGCGCAGGCAAGCCGGTGAGGAGAGCTCTCGCGGCCGGATCGCGCCGATGCGCCGCAATTTCCCGCAGTGCGTGATCCGGATGCCGCGGCCGGCGCATGACCAAAGGCGCAGGCCCGGTGACATCTTGGCGGCTGCCAATTCGGTCGGGCTTCCGTTCTCCGATCGGGACCCGGCAACCGGGGCGCGGACGGTCCGGCGGCGGGATGCGGAGGTCAGGCCGGGGGTGGCGCCGGCGCGGCGGCCTCGACGCGCGCCCGGTCCTCGTCGAGCGGCAGGGCGGCGTCGGAGAGGGCGAGGGCGCGGCGGGAGATCTCGCGCGCGGCATCGGCGTGATCGGGGTCGCCGGCTGCGGCGAGCGCGGCCAGGCCCTTCTGCAGATGCACCGCGACCTCCACCATGCCGGCCCCGTCGCGGGCGATCGGGGCGAAGCCGTCCTTCATCAGGCTCATGACGCTCAGCGGCGGCATCCAGATGCGGGGGTAGAGCACGTCCTCGGTCCGCTCCTCGTCGTCGGGCAGAAGCAGCCGCACGAGGCGCCCGATGATGTCGATGGCGGTGCCCGGATCGTTGAGGCCGGGCGAGAGGGCGCGCTGCGCGATCTCGGACAGCACGATGACGCCGAACGACGGGTCCTGCTCGTACTGGCGACTGTCCTCGATGGTGAAGGCGGAGGCGAGGCGGACCAGATCGACCTCGCCGTCCGCGAGGAGAAGGGGCGCGCCGCGGGCTACGAAGCGGCCGGGCGTGGCCACGATCCAGAGCAGGGCATCCCCCGCTTCCGCCGCCTCGGAGAGCTGCGGCAGGTCGACGTGACAGACGTACCCGGTGCGCGGGGCGCGGAGCGGGCGGGCGCCCCCGGGGATCTGGCGGTCGGGGTCGTCGAGCGGTCGGGCGCCGAGCTCGGGCCAGCGGCGGCGGTCGGCGAGGGCGTCGTGCGCCGCCTTCTCGACACGCTCCGAGGTGTGCAGGACCGAGCCCAGATCCGACAGGTGTTCGATCCACCGGAGGAGCGCCAGCACGACGAGCGCGATGACGGCGAGCGTGAAGAGCATGATGACCGCCGCCGGGCGGGCGCCGTAGAACTCGGTCGACACGACGATCAGCGAGACCAGGGCGAAGACGAAGGCGCCGAGAAAGGTGGCGAGCGTGGTCTGCGTCGTCGGATCCTCGACGAGCAGCCGGTAGGAGCGGGGCGTCACCTGCGTCGACGCCGACTGCCGCGCCTGCACCATGATCGAGAGCGAGAAGA
>CAYMRW010000574.1:0-1550 GCA_964392825.1 uncultured Rhodobacterales bacterium | reverse complement strand
CGAGCCAGGCCTCGCCCGCGGCGCGGCGCCCCTCCTCGCCGTAGTCCTGCGCGAGATCGCCGAGACCGAGCCCGTACCGCCCAGGCGCGGGGCCGTAGACGCGCGCGCCGGGGGCGCCGACGAACGGATTCCAGTCCGCCGCCTCGTCGCGCGCGGCGAGGGCGCGCACCGCCTGATTGAAGAGCGCCGAGAGCGTCGGGAACACATCGCGGAAGAGGCCGGAGATGCGCAGGCTGACGTCGATGCGCGGGCGGTCGAGCTCGGCCAGCGGCAGGATCTCGACGCCCGACACCCGCTCCGACCCCTCGTCCCAGACCGGCCGCGCGCCGAGGAGGTGGAGCGCCATGGCGAACTCCTCGCCCGCCGTGCGCATGGTCGCCGATCCCCAGAGGTCGACGACCAGGCCGCGCGGCCAGTCGCCCGCGTCCTGCAGGTGGCGGCGGACCAGCTCGTCGGCGAGGCGCACGCCCTGCGCATGCGCCGCCCGCGTCGGCACCGCGCGGGGATCGGTGGTGAAGAGGTTGCGGCCGGTGGGCAGGACGTCGGCGCGGCCGCGGTAGGGCGAGCCCGAGGCCCCGGGCTCGATGCGACGGCCGTCGAGGGCGTCGAGGAGTGCCTGCCGCTCCGCTGCCGCCGATGCCGCGATGTCGAACGGTGGCGCGTCATCCGGCGCCGGGGGTCGCCCGGCGGGGGCATCGAACCCCCGCCGGGCGAGCGCGACCGTCATCGCGCCGTGCGACGCCCCGGGGCGGTCCGGGCCGTTCGTCTGGCCCAAGCCGTCGCGTGGCGTGGTCCCGACTGGCGGCACGCGGCCCCAGATGTGCAGGCCGTCGCCGAACTGGCTCTCCTTCACGTCGCAGACGAAGCGATCGATGCGGGCGACGGCCTCGGCCGGCGCGGCGCCGGCCTCGAGCCCAAGGTCGGCCTCGACGCCGGTGCCCCGCGCCTCGTCGCGGATATCGGCGACCAGGCGGTCGCGGCGCCGCGGGTCGAGGCCGTCTGCGTTCGAGAATTCGTCGAGCAGCGCCTCGAGACGGGCGAGCCGCGCCGTCGTTCCGCTCCGGCGCAGCGGCGGCGGCACGTGGCCGAGGGTCACCGCGCCGATCCGCCGCTTGGCCTGCGCCGCCTCGCCCGGATCGTTGACGATGAAGGGGTAGATCACCGGCAGGTCGCCCTTGAGCGCCTCGGGCCAGCAGGCGTCCGACAGCGCCACCGCCTTGCCGGGCAGCCATTCGAGCGTGCCGTGGGCGCCGACATGGATCATCGCGTCGGCCAGCTCCCTCAGCCAGAGGTAGAAGGCGACGTAGCCGTGGCGCGGTACGCGGGTGAGGTCGTGGTACTCGTCGGCGCGGGCCGTCACGCTCCCACGCTCGGGCTGCAGCGCCACGAGCGCCGCGCCGCGGCGGACGGCGGCGAAGCGGAAGGCGCCGTCGGCGAAAGCGGGATCGTCCTCCGCCGGCCCCCAGGCGCGGTCGAGGTCGCGGGCGAGCGCCGCCGGAAGCCGCCAGAGCGCCGCGCGGTAGGCGGCGAGCGGCCATGTCTCGCGCGCC
>CAYMRW010000573.1:0-1556 GCA_964392825.1 uncultured Rhodobacterales bacterium | reverse complement strand
CGTCTCGGCGCCGGCCTCGCCGGCCTTGACGCGACGGCGGAACGCGGGACGCGGCGCGCCGCGCGCGGCGTTGGCCAATCCGGATGGCGCCGGTCCGTACGGCCTGGCCGCCGGCGCGACGCATCCGGTCGCGGCGTTTGCCGCGGCCGGGGTTGACTTCAGCCGGCCCATCGCGCACCTCCTCGCCTGACGCTGCGCTGCCGCGTGAGCATGCCGGCCCCGCCCCGCGGGCCAACAGCGCTTCAAATTACCCATGTTCCCCATCACGCAGGGTTCCAGAACGCGACGGCCGGGAGTGAACCAACGCCCCGCCGGTCGCGCCGACCCTCGCCGTCCGCGATCCCCGCGGGCCACAGACATGCGCCCGCGGTCGTCGCCGATGCCCGCGGACCCCATAGGAAACAACCGATGTTCGACTTCGACATGCTGGGCCTCGCGCCCGCCCTAAACGATGCGCTCCGGCGCACGGGCTTCACTCGGCCGACGCCGATCCAGAACAAGGCCGTGCCGATCGCCCTGGCCGGCCACGACATCCTCGGTCTGGCGCAGACCGGAACCGGTAAGACCCTCGCCTTCGGCCTGCCGCTCATGGACCACCTGCTGGCCGAGCAGCGTCGCCCGGCGCCGAGGACGGCGCGGGCGCTGATCCTCGCGCCGACGCGCGAGCTGGTGAGCCAGATCTCGGTGAGCCTCGGCCAGCTCGCCGAGGGGACGCGCCTCGGCGTCGCCACGGTGGTCGGCGGCCAGTCGATCCACCGGCAGATCGGCGTCCTGTCACGCGGCACCGACATTCTCGTGGCGACGCCAGGACGGCTCATCGACCTCATGGATCGGGGCGCCGTCGACCTGCGCCCGGTGCGCCACCTGGTGCTCGACGAGGCCGACCAGATGCTCGACCTCGGGTTCATCCACGCCCTGCGCAAGATCGCGCCGCGGCTCGGCACGCCGCGCCAGACCATGCTCTTCTCGGCCACCATGCCGAAGCAGATCGAGGAGTTGAGCCGCGCGTACCTGACGAATCCGCGCCGCGTCGAGGTCGCGCCGCCGGGCCAGACGCCCGAGCGGATCACGCAGTCGGTGCACTTCGTCGACAAGGCCGAGAAGCCCGCCCGCCTGCGCGAGATCCTGTCGCGCGACGCCGACGCCCTGACGCTGGTCTTCGCGCGCACCAAGCACGGCGCCGAGAAGCTGATGCGGGGGCTCGTCGCCGACGGGTTCAACGCCACGTCGATCCACGGCAACAAGAGCCAGGGTCAGCGCGACCGCGCCATCGGCGCCTTCCGCGCGGGCACCGTGACCACGCTTGTCGCGACCGACGTGGCGGCGCGCGGCATCGACATCCCGGGCGTCGCCTACGTCGTCAATTACGACCTGCCCGAGGTACCCGACAGCTACGTCCACCGCATCGGCCGCACCGCCCGCGCCGGGCGCGACGGCGAGGCAATCGCGCTCTGCGCGCCGGAGGAGGCGGATCTGCTGCGGCAGATCGAGAAGCTGATGAAGACCGAGGTGCCATCGGCGAGCGGCGAGCGGCCCGCCGCCGTCGCGGCGTCCGG
>CAYMRW010000572.1:0-1565 GCA_964392825.1 uncultured Rhodobacterales bacterium | reverse complement strand
CCCGCGATGCGGGGCATGGGCGGATGACGTCGGCGACAGGGCCCGAACTAGATCCCGTGCGCGCCTTCCTCGTTCTCGTCGGTGTCCGACGTCGCATGGGCGCGCTCGTGGTTGTCGAAGCGGCCTTCCTCGTTGTTGTCGTCGTCGCGGACATCGACTGAACGGCTGCGGCCGCCGTCATGGATGCCCTCCTCGTTCTCGTCGTCGCTCGTGTGCGCGCCGACTATGGCCACGCCCATGGTCGAGGTGCTGAGAAAATCGCCCGCCATCGGCGAGGCGCAGCCGGCGACAAGGAACATTGCCGGCAGGAACCGAAGAATATTCATGACAACCTCCATTCTATGCAATGGAAATTGTTTATCACGAATTGCGAACACAGCGGTTCAAATGGAAATGCCGTTTCTGCGACCGGAGCTCGCGCATTTCTCACGGAATGCGGAAAACCGTATGGCGGTATTCCTTACCCTCGATTTGCCGACGATGCCGATCCGTCCGGATTCAGGGGAGGACGACCTCGTCGGCGCGGACGAGGCCGAGGACGCTGCGTGCCTGCTCGTCCAGCAGGTCGAGGTCGAGATAGTCGTCGGACATCCGGCGGGTGCGGTTCGTCAACGCCGCGACCTCGGCGCGGAGACGGTCGCGCTCTGCCGCGAGGTCCCGGGCCTCCGCCTCGATCTGCAGCCGTTGCAGCAGGCCGTAATCGCCCTGGATGCTGGCAAACGTGAAGTAGAGCCCCAGGAACACGGCGAGGGTCACGAAGACGAACGGCCCGAGACTGGGTCGGGCTTGGCGCATGCGGGGCCTCCTCGCGGGCGGATGCCGAACGACGCTGCAGCCGATCGCGGGCGGTGTCAGCCCACGCCGGGGACGTCCGCGCCGGGGTGTTGCGCCGCGGCCGCGGCGCGCCGGTGCCGCGCGTGCGCCGCGGTCTGATGGCGGGTATGTTGATCGGCATGGACCGTCATGCGGACAGGACGCTCCCCGCTTCGCCCGATCTCGGCACCCACGTCGTCGAGAACCAGCCGGGGGCCCCACCGGGCGACCTTCTCGCCGACGGGCCGCTTGCCGAGGCCCTGGCGCGGTACGGCGGTGACCTCCCGCGCCTCGCCGCCTATGCCGCGCGGATCGGCGGCTCCGAGGGGCGGGCGCTCGGGCAGGCGGCCAACCGCCATCCGCCCGAGCTCGTGCTCTTCGACCGCGGCGGGCGGCGCCTCGACGAGGTGCGCTTCCATCCCGCCTGGCACACGCTTCTCGCAGCCGGGCTCGAGGCCGGCTATGCCGGACTGCCCTGGACGGGCGGGCGGCACGTCACGCACGCGGCTATGGTCTACATGACCGCGCAGGTGGAGCCCGGCGTCTGCTGCCCGATGACGATGACCTACGCCGCCGTGCCGGCGCTCGCCGGGACGGACCTGGCCGAGACGTGGATCCCACGCCTGACGGCCTGCGCCTACGATCCGCGCGTCGCCCCCGTGAGCGAGAAGCGGGCGGCCACGCTCGGCATGGCGATGACCGAGAAGCAGGGCGGCTCCGACGTGCGCGCGAACACGACCCGCGCCGAGCCC
>CAYMRW010000571.1:0-1569 GCA_964392825.1 uncultured Rhodobacterales bacterium | reverse complement strand
CGGCAGCGCCGGAAAGACCGGGGGGGCGAGCGGCGAGACCGGGCCCGCCACCCTCGTCAGTCGATCAGGGACGTGTCGCTGAGAAGCGCGGGGTCGATGGTCGACGGATCCTCCTGCACGACCTCGATGCCCTCGGTCACCGATTCGACGCGCGCCTCGATCGCCTGCTGCTGAACCTGCTCGACGAGCTGCTGCCGAACCTCCTCCAGCGCCGGCGGCTCGGCCTCGCGCACCTCGTTCAGCCTGGCCACATGCCAGCCGAACTGCGTCTGGAACGGCTCCGAGACCGACCCGGGCTCGAGACCTCCCACCGTCTCCTCGAACTCGGCCACCATCATGCCGGGGCCGAACCAGCCGAGATCGCCGCCGTTCGGACCCGAGGGACCGGTCGACCGCTCCCGCGCGAGCTCGGCAAAGTCGGCGCCCTCGTCGAGCGCGGTCTTGACCTCGTTCGCCGCCTCTTCGGTCTCGAGCAGGATGTGTGCGGCGTTCCACTCGGTCGTGGGTTCCGCGTCGCCGTAGGCATCCTGGTAGGCCTGCTCGATCGCCTCCTCCGAGGCACCATCCTCGGCGACCCCCTGCAGGACCGAATTGGCCCTGAGCGCCCGCCGCTCGTTCTCGATCACCAGCTCGACCCGGGGCGAAGTGTCCTCCGCCGCCTGCGACAGCGCCTCCTGATTGATGAGCTGCTGCAGGATGCCCTCGAACAGCGCGTCGTCCGGGAGCTGGCGGTACTGCTCGGGCAGCCGCTCGCGCAGGGCGATCATGTGCCCCAGCGTGATCTCGGTCCCCCCGACGGTGGCGACCACCGTCCCGGCGTCGGCCGCCCCGTCCTGCGCAGCCGCCGGAGCGACGAGAAGGCCGATGGCGGCCCCGATCAGTCCATGTCTCACGTTCATCTGATACCTCCCGTCGACCCTGCACGGGGGGCGACGTTGACTCCGATTGGGCCCTTCTCTAAGTCCGCTTTGCCTGTGTGAAGGGTTATTTCGCGGGCATCTCTATGGGGCTGTCCCGACCTGGGCAAGGACCCATCCCTCACCAAACCGTCAGACGGGGACGCAATGCTGGGTTTCGGATCTATCGCGAAGAAGGTGTTCGGCACCCCGAACGATCGCAGGGTCAAGTCCGTCCGTCCCGTCGTCGACCAGATCAACGCGCTCGAGACGGAGCACGAGGTCCTGTCGGACGACGAGCTCGTCGCCAAGACCGACGAGCTGCGGGCTCGCGCCCGGGACGGCGCCGCGCTCGACGACCTCCTCCCCGAGGCGTTCGCGAACTGCCGCGAGGCGGCGCGACGGGCGCTCGGTCTGCGCGCCTTCGACGTCCAGCTCCTCGGCGGCATCTTCCTGCATCAGGGCAACATCGCCGAGATGAAGACGGGCGAGGGAAAGACGCTGGTCGCGACCTTTCCCGCCTATCTGAACGCGCTGACGGGCCGGGGCGTCCACATCGTCACCGTCAACGACTATCTCGCCAAGCGCGACGCGGAGTGGATGGGTAAGGTGTACGCCGCCCTCGGCATGACCACGGGCGTCGTCTATCCGCAGCAGCCCGAGGCCGAGAAGA
>CAYMRW010000570.1:0-1571 GCA_964392825.1 uncultured Rhodobacterales bacterium | reverse complement strand
TCAGCGCCATGGCCCAGGCCTTGGGGTTCACCCACTGGAACGCCGCCGCCTCGAGAAACGTCATCGGCCGGGCCCGCGAGGACGGCCCTTCCACATGGCCGGACTTGGCAATGCGCCACGAGAGCCACACGAGATAGGCGAGGCAGAGCGCCCGGAGCGCGTCGTGCGCCGGCGGCCAAAGCGCGAAGACCTGCATCACCCCGGCGCCCACGCCGACGATCATCGCGGTGAAGCCGAGCGCCACGCCCAGCATGTGCGGCAGCGTCCGCGCCAGGCCGAAGTTCACGCCCGACGCCATCAGCATCAGGTTGTTCGGCCCCGGCGTGATCGACGAGACGAGGGCGAAAACGGCGAGAGCGGCAAAGTCGATACCCATGCGGCAATCCTGCCGGATCCGACGCCGAATGATGTTGCAATCGTTCGTTTCGCGGACGATTTTATGCAACGAATGACCGGTCTAGACCCCTTGGATGACGCAATCTTGTATGAGCTGTCCCGCGACGGCCGTCTCAGCAATGTCGCGCTCGCGGAGCGGGTGGGGCTTTCACCCTCGAGTTGCCTTCGCCGTGTGCAGGAACTGACCCGCAGCGGCGTGATCCGCGGCTTCCGCGCCGTCCTCGATCCGGCGCGGATGGGGGTCGGCTTCGTCGCCTACCTCGCCGTCGGGCTGAACCGGCACACGAAAGAGGCGCAGGCGGCCTTCGAACGGGAGATGGCACGTGCGCCCGAAGTCCGCGAGTGCCACAACGTGACCGGCGGGGTCGAGTACCTTCTGCGGGTGGAGGCGGCCGATCTCGCGGCCTACAAGCGCTTCCACACCGATGTGGTGGGCGCGCTGCCGCAGGTCCAGTCGCTCACGACCTACGTCGTGATGGCCTCGCCCAAGGACGCGCGCGGCTAGGAGGACCGGTATGCAGGACAGCAGCACGGCGCTCGAACGTCTGCTCGGCGCCATCGAGGCCGACATCCTGCCGTTGACCCGACGTGGCGTCGACGCCGGCAACAAGGTGTTCGGCGCCGCGCTTCTGGCGAAGGCGACCGGCAAGACCGTGATCGCGGCCACCAACGCCGAGACGCGGAACCCGCTTCTCCATGGCGAGATCGCCGCGCTGAACCTGTTCTACGACCGCCCGCGGGGAAAGCGGCCGCCCACGTCGGAGTTGGTCTTCCTGTCCACGCACGAGCCCTGCCCAATGTGCCTCTCGGCGATCACCTGGGCGGGCTTCGACACGATCTTCTACCTCTTCAGCCACGAGGACAGCCGCGACGCCTTCGCGATTCCGCACGATCTGCGCATCCTCAAGGAGGTGTTCGGCCTGCCGCCCGGCGGCTACCGCCGGCAGAATGCGTACTGGACCTGCCGCAACATGATGGAACTGACCGACGGCCTCGCGGAAGAAGCGACGGCGGGCTTTGACGACCGCGCATCGGCGATCCGGGAGGAGTACGCGCGTCTATCCGCCGCGTACCAGGCGCGGAAGGGCGACACCGATATACCGCTGAACTGAGACGCATACGGGGCCGGGGTGGCGACGCAGGGCTTTCTCTTCCGACTGACGCTGGTGACGCTC
>CAYMRW010000569.1:0-1592 GCA_964392825.1 uncultured Rhodobacterales bacterium | reverse complement strand
TCGCCCGGCGCGCCATGGCGATCGCCGCCGAGATCTGCGTCTACACCAACGCCTCGCTGACGGTGGAGACCATCTCCCCCTGACGCCCGGTCGGCAAGTGGCACGAGAAAGGGGGCCTCCGAGGCCCCCTTTCATGCTTCTCGGCTAGTCCTCCGAGCCGCTGTCGCCGGTCCTTATGAACCGTACGACGCGCACGGTTTCTTGCGGATCCCAGCTAAGGGAGACCTTGTCACCGTCGCCCAGGCCAGTCTGCTTCTTCCCCTCGGGAAGCTGGTACTTGTACCCAGCCAACCAGAATGTGCCTTCCGACCTGTCGTACGACCCTACGGTTCCGGCTGCTCGTTGCGCAGCCGAAACCGGCGAACCCGCCAGACCCAATGTCACTGTTACTGCCACTGCCGTTGCGATGAATGTACGCATCTGCGTTACACTCCATCAAAGGGGCCGGGAATTGCGCCCCTGCTCTCGATGCCGTCCCGGCGTGTCGGGTCGTGTCCCGTCTAATTCGGGACACCGGCACGTCTCGGCTCCGATGGACCTGCGTGCTCCTTCGACGAGCACGAATCAAGCCGCAAACTGCCTAGGCGTGAAAACGATATCGTGACGGGTTGCGCCCGCCGAAGTCGACCCGGGGCCTCCCCGGGTGGAACCGTTGCAGTTCCTTCAGCCATCGTTACATGCCCCGGACGGCCGGACCGGAGGATGCATGACCGACTTGACCCCGCGCGAGATCGTCAGCGAGCTCGACCGCTTCATCATCGGGCAGAAGGATGCCAAGCGCGCCGTCGCGGTCGCCCTGCGCAATCGCTGGCGGCGCAAGCAGCTCGACCCCGAGATGCAGGAGGAGGTCTATCCCAAAAACATCCTGATGATCGGGCCGACCGGCGTCGGCAAGACCGAGATCAGCCGCCGGCTGGCCAAGCTGGCACGGGCGCCGTTCCTCAAGGTCGAGGCGACCAAGTTCACCGAGGTGGGCTATGTCGGGCGCGACGTCGAGAGCATCGTGCGCGACCTCGTCGAGCAGGCCATCACCATGACCCGCGAGCACATGCGCGACGAGGTGAAGGCCCGCGCGCACGAGCGAGCAGAGGAGCGGGTGATCGCCGCCATCGCCGGCGAGAACGCCCGCGGCCAGACGCTCGAGATGTTCCGCGGCAAGCTCAAGCGCGGCGAGCTCGACGACACGGTGATCGAGCTCGACGTCGCCGACACCTCCTCGCCGTTCCCGCAGATCGAGCTGCCTGGCGCCGGCGGAGCGATGCAGGGGATGAACCTCGGCGACCTCTTCGGTCGTGCCTTCCAGGGCCGCACCGTGCGCAAGCGGATGACGGTGGCCGAGAGCTACGACGTGCTGATCGAGGAGGAGGCCGACAAGCTCCTCGACGACGAGACGGTGAACAAGGCAGCGCTCGAGGCGGCGCAGGAGAACGGCATCGTCTTCCTCGACGAGATCGACAAGGTGACGGCGCGGTCGGACACACGGGGCGCCGACGTCAGCCGCGAGGGGGTCCAGCGCGACCTCCTGCCCTTGATCGAGGGCACGACGATCTCGACCAAGTACGGTCCGGTCAAGACCGACCACATCCTGTTCA
>CAYMRW010000568.1:0-1595 GCA_964392825.1 uncultured Rhodobacterales bacterium | reverse complement strand
GCCGCGGCGCGAGGTGTTCCTGCGCCGCATCTGCCTGACGCTCGCCGCGGTGATGTTGCTCGTCACCGCCGGCAACCTCGTGCAGCTCGCTGTGGCGTGGATCCTGCTTGGCCTCTCCGTGCGGCAATGCCTGCTGTTCTACCCCGACCGCGTCCCGGCGCAGCGGGCCGCGCGCAAGAAGCTGATCTCGTCGGCCATCTCGAGTCTGGCGCTGATCGCGGCCGTGATCCTGCTCGCGCGGGGCTACGGGACGACGGACATCGCCACGATCCTCGCCGCGGCGCGTGACGGCGTGGCGCCTGCCGCGCTGCCCTGGGCGGCTGGGCTGATCGCGGTCGCCGCCCTCCTCAAGTCGGCGCAGGTCCCGGCGCACGGCTGGCTCACCGAGGTGATGGAGGCGCCGACCCCGGTCTCGGCGCTGCTCCACGCGGGCGTCGTCAACGCCGGCGGGTTCCTTCTGATCCGGTTCGCCGACGTGATGCTGCTCGCGCCTGGCGCGCTGGCGGCGCTGGTGATGGTCGGCGGCTTCAGCGCCCTTTTCGGCGGGCTCGTGATGCTGACGCAGCCGGCGGTGAAGACCTCCCTCGCCTGGTCGACGCTGGCGCAGATGGGCTTCATGGTGCTGCAGTGCGGCCTCGCGCTCTTCCCCCTGGCGCTCCTGCACATCGTGGCGCATTCGCTCTACAAGGCGCACGCGTTCCTCGCCTCGGCGAGCGCCGTCGAGGGTGTTGCCGCGATCCGCCGCCCGGGGCCCGTCGCCATCCCCGACGCGCGCGCGGTGCTGCGCGCCTTCGGGCTTGCGCTCCTCATCTACGCGGGCGTCGGCTTGGCCATCGGGATCGAGGGCAAGTCGCCCCAGGCGATCGCGCTCGGCGCCATCCTCGTCTTCGGCGTCGCCTACCTGATCGCGCAGGGCCTGGCCGACGCCGCACCGCGGGCGCTGACGCGCCGGACGGCGATCTACGGCGCCGCGGCGACGGTCGGCTACTTCGCGCTGCAGACCGCGGCCGAGCGGCTGACGGCGGGGACGCTGCCGCCGACGCCGGTGCCGGGTCCGCTCGAATGGGCGCTGATCGTGCTCGCTGTCCTCAGCTTCGGCGCCGTGGCGCTGGCGCAGGCGATGTTCCCGCTCTGGGCCGCGCATCCCGCCGCGGCGGGCCTGCGCGTCCACCTGTCGAACGGCCTCTATCTCAACGCACTCACCGACCGCCTGATCGGCGGCCGAAAGGTCCGTCATGCCCTTTGAGGAGACCGACACGATGCTGATGCACCACCACGCCTTTTCCGGGGGCACCCTCGAGCTCTTCGCCGTCGCCGAAAAGGCGACGCGGCAGATCCCGCCCTACTGGACGCTCGACGCCACCGTCGCCGTGAACCCGTTCCTCGGGCAGGCGGGCGAGCCTCTGGCGCACGCCTCGGCGCGTCTGGCGCGGACGGCGGGGGTGCGCGCGACGCCGGCGCGTCCGGACTTGGCCGCGCGCATCGAGGCCGGCGAGATCACCGACGACGACCTCGCCGCCGCGCTCGCGGCGTCGCCGCGCCCGGGCCCGGCCACGGTCACCGAGCTGAAGGAGATCGCGCGGCTGGCGGCGCCC
>CAYMRW010000567.1:0-1604 GCA_964392825.1 uncultured Rhodobacterales bacterium | reverse complement strand
TGTCCTTCGGCTCGGTGGATTGACCGCGAACGTTTCGAGCAGATCCTCTGACGACGTCGTTGCAGGACGGCAGCGGTGCAGAACTTCGGCCGTGGCACGCCGAGCCGAGCTCGATCGCGCCGCCTGCCCTGAAGGCTGGGCTGATGCCTCAGCCGTAGGCCACGAGTCGGCCGAGGACGAGGATTCCAGGCCACGCCGCGAGCGATGCAGCGGCGGCCGCGCGGCGTCGCAGCGGCGTCAGCCGTGCGAGTCTCGGGTGCGCCGCCACGTTCGCCAGCGCGATCGCGAGAAGCGCCATCTTGGCGGCGAACCAGCCGCTCAAGACGTACTCGGTCGCCTGCGTGACGAAGAGCATCACTCCGCAAACGACGGCCAGAGTGAGCCCCGCCGCGGCATGGAGCCTCAGCCAGAGAGCGTCGGTGCGGCCGCGCAGCAGCGAAAGATCGAGCGGCACGACGGCGCCGACGAGGAGCGCGACCCCCAGGATGTGCCCCGCGTTGACCAGCGGGTAGGTCCAGCGCGATGCCTTGAGGTGCTGCGCGAGCGCCGTCGCCTCGAGCGCTGCGGCGACCTCGATCAAACCCGGTCGGGATAGAGCACGTGGCGCACGCCGTCGACGACCACCACCTCGGCCTTCATCCGGAGGTCCGCGGGGTCGGCCGCGCGCTCGCCCAGGATCGTCAGTTCGCGCCCCGGCGCCATCATCTCGGCGTCCAGTCCGGCGCGCTCGTTGCGCCAGGGCTGGCCGACCTCTGCGGTCCACATCTCGCCGTCGGCATCGATCGTCAGAACCCCATGAGGGTTGCCGAGGTTGGCCGCACGGACGATCCCCGTCAGTTCGAACTGGCCGCCGTCGGTCCAGCGCCAGCCATGGTGCGCCAATGCCGGGGCGGCGAGGAGCGCCAAGACGCCGCTCATGAGGGTGTGTCGCCGGGTGATCATCTCGTGTCCTCCTGTCGCTACCTGTGATAGTAGAGCAGACGCGCATCCGCCGGCGCCCGACCCCGATGACACCTGCGTGAGCGCCGACGATCGCGGGTGCTAGACCGACGCGCGCCTGCCTTGGCCGCCCCCGAAGGCCGTGATAGTGTTCCGTTTATGTTCGAGTCTTCGGGGTGGCGTTCGCCGGGGTGTCCGCTATGTCGAAGGCGACCCCCGGAGCCCGAGGTCAGAATGGCCGAGCAGACGCATATCGAGGTGCGCGGCGCCCGCGAGCACAACCTCAAGTCGATTGACGTCGACATCCCACGGAACGAGCTCGTCGTGATCACCGGGCTCTCGGGCTCCGGCAAGTCGTCGCTCGCGTTCGACACGATCTATGCCGAGGGGCAGCGCCGCTACGTCGAGTCGCTCTCGGCCTATGCCCGGCAGTTCCTCGACATGATGGAGAAGCCGGACGTCGACCACATCTCGGGCCTCTCGCCCGCGATCTCGATCGAGCAGAAGACGACGTCGAAGAACCCGCGCTCGACCGTCGGCACCGTCACCGAGATCTACGACTACCTGCGCCTCCTGTTCGCCCGCGTCGGGACGCCCTACAGCCCTGCGACCGGCCTGCCGATCGAGGCGCAGCAGGTACAGGGCATGGTCGACCGGGTGATGGA
>CAYMRW010000566.1:0-1610 GCA_964392825.1 uncultured Rhodobacterales bacterium | reverse complement strand
ACGTCATCAACGTCTCGGGCCACCGCATGGGCACCGCCGAGGTCGAGAGCGCGCTCGTCGCGCACGAGAAGGTCGCCGAGGCCGCGGTCGTGGGCTACCCGCACGAGATCAAGGGCCAGGGCATCTACGCCTACGTCACCCTGATGAACGACGTGGAGCCCTCGGACGCGCTGCGCAAGGAGCTTTCGGACTGGGTGCGCACCGAGATCGGGCCGATCGCCAAGCCGGACCTGATCCAGTGGGCGCCGGGCCTGCCCAAGACCCGGTCCGGCAAGATCATGCGCCGCATCCTGCGCAAGATCGCCGAGAACGACCCGGACTCGCTCGGCGACACCTCGACGCTTGCGGACCCGTCGGTGGTCGACGACCTCGTCGAGCACCGGATGAACGTGGGCTAGGGCCGTGGACGGACAGTCCCAGGCCGTCGCGACGCCGGTCCTCGTGCTGCTCGGCCCCCCCGGGGCCGGCAAGGGGACGCAGGCACGGCTCCTGCAGGAGAGCTTCGGCCTCGTCCAGCTCTCCACAGGAGACCTGCTGCGCGCCGCCGTGAAGGCGGGGACGGAAGCCGGGCTTTCCGCGCGGGCGGTCATGGAGGCGGGCGGCCTCGTCCCGGACGAGATCGTGCTCGCCATCCTCAACGAGCGCCTCGGCGAGCCCGACCTCACGCAGGGGATCATCCTCGACGGGTTCCCCCGCACCGGCGCTCAGGCGGAGGCGCTCGACGACCTCCTCGCCCGGCGCGGCATGGAGGTCGGCGCGGCGGTCGCGCTGACCGTCGACGACGCCGCGATGGTCGAACGGATCTCGGGGCGCCATACCTGCGCCGCCTGCGGCGAGGGATATCACGACGCCTTCAAGGCGCCTCGCGTGGCGGGCATCTGCGACGCCTGCGGCGGCACCGAGATGACACGCCGCGCCGACGACACCGCCGAAACGGTGGCGGCCCGGCTGACCGCGTACCACGCCGAGACCGCGCCGCTCATCGAGCATTTCGCGCGGCGCGGCGTCCTGCTCCGCGTCGATGCCATGCGCCCCATCGACGAGGTCGCGCTGTCGCTTGGCGGCATCGTTCGGGCGCTCAAGAGCTGAAGAGAAGCCGGAGAGCCGGCACCACCAAGGAGGAAGGCCCATGGCCGACAGGACGACCAACACGGCCCACAGGGCCACGACCGACGGGATAGGCTACTGGAAGGCCAACGTCCGTCTCATCATCGGATGCCTCATCGTCTGGGGCCTCGTCAGCTTCGGCTTCGGCATCCTGCTGCGCCCGTTGCTGCAAGGCATCCGAATCGGCGGCACCGACCTCGGCTTCTGGTTCGCCCAGCAGGGATCGATCCTGGTCTTCCTGCTGCTCATCTTCTTCTACGCGTGGCGCATGAACAAGCTCGACCGCCAATACGGCGTCGACGAGGAGTAAGGGGACAATGGATCAGTATACCCTCAACCTGCTGGTCGTGGGCGCGACGTTCGCGCTCTACATCGGCATCGCGATCTGGGCCCGCGCGGGCTCCACGTCGGAGTTCTACGCCGCCGGGCGCGGCGTCCATCCCGTCACCAACGGCATGGCGACCGCGGCCGACTGGATGTCGGCGGCCTCGTTCATCTCGATG
>CAYMRW010000565.1:0-1611 GCA_964392825.1 uncultured Rhodobacterales bacterium | reverse complement strand
CCGAAGTTCACGAGCCGGCTCGCCTCGGGCGCGGGCTCGGTGCGGCGGAGCCGGGTGAGGACGCGCCCGCGCACGACCAGATGGTCGGGCGTGGCATAGCCGCGATAGGGGTCGAGCACGGGGTCGCCGCCGGTCCGGGTCAGCATCTCCCAGCCCCGCTCGAGTTCGACCCCGGCCCTGCGCAACACGTTCATCGCGGGCGACCCTAGGGCGTCGCCCGGACGGCCGCCAGCCGCCCGAGCGCCCAGCGTGCCGCGTCGGCGACAGCGGCGTCCGCGTCGTCCACGAGCGCGGCGACGGCGGGCGCGAGCGCGGGGTCGCCCGAATTGCCGATCGCGTAGGCCACGTTCCGCACGAACCGGTCGCGGCCGATCCGCTTGATCGGCGAGCCCGCGAACCGCGCCCGGAACCCCGCGTCGTCGAGCCGGGCGAGCTCGTCGAGCCGCGGCGCCACCGTGCCGTCGCGCGCCGCGTAGCGGGTCTCGCGCGCGGCCTGCGCGAACTTGTTCCAGGGACAGACGGCGAGGCAGTCGTCGCAACCGTAGATGCGGTTGCCGAGGCCCGGCCGCAGCGCCTCGTCGACCGGCCCCCGATGCTCGATCGTCAGGTAGCTGACGCAGCGGCGCGCATCGAGCTCGAACGGCGCCGGGAACGCGTCCGTCGGGCAGGCGTCGAGGCAGCGCCGGCAATTGCCGCAGCGCTCCTCCCCCGGGGCGTCCGACGGCAGCTCGGCGGTGGTGAAGATGGCGCCGAGAAAGAACCAGTTGCCCAGATCCCGGCTCAGCAGGTTCGTGTGCTTGCCCTGCCAGCCCAGTCCCGCCGCCTCGGCCAGCGGCTTCTCCATCACCGGCGCGGTGTCGACGAAGACCTTGATCTCGGCGTCCGCGGCCTCGACCAGCCATCGCCCCAACCGCTTCAGGCGCTTCTTGACGATGTCGTGGTAGTCCGCCCCGCGCGCGTAGACGCTGATCGTCGCCCGGTCGCGCCGGGCGAGCGTCGCCAGGGGGTCCGCGCCGGCGGGATAGATCTCCGCCAGCATCACCACCGAACGCGCGTCGGGCCAGAGCGCCGCCGGGCTGCTGCGCCAGCCGGCGCGCCGCTCCATCCAGCCCATCTGCCCGTGCCGCCCCTCGGCCAGCCACGCCCGCAGCCGCCCTGCCGCCTCGGGGATGGCGTCGGCGGCGCACACTCCGAAGCCCGAGAACCCCTCGGCCTCGGCCCGCTCCCGCAGCTTGGTTTTGAGCGCCCCCCCATCCATTCATCTTTCTCCAAATATCCTCGGGGGGTCCCGCCGGAGCCCGCCTCCGGCGGGACGGGCAGACAGCCCCCGCTTCGCCGGTGCCGGCCTCCGGCGGGGCGGACCGACGCAGCCCCTGCACCGCCCCACCGTCAGAAGTCGAGGTCGGCGTAGTGCGGCGGCGGCGGAAAGCCCGGAACCGCGTCGGAGAGCAGACCGCGGAACGCCGGGCGCGACTTGATCTTGGCGTACCAGTCGCGCACGTGCACCACCCGGTCCCAGTCGATGTCCGAGATGTAATCGAGCGCCGAGACATGCGCCGCCGCCGCGAAGTCGGCGAGCGTCAGCGCGTCGCCGGCAAGCCAGCGCCGTTC
>CAYMRW010000564.1:0-1612 GCA_964392825.1 uncultured Rhodobacterales bacterium | reverse complement strand
ACGTTCTCGCCGCCCGAGATGATGATGTCCTTGGCCCGGTCGACGATCTGGATGTGGCTGTCCGGGTGCTGCACGGCGAGGTCGCCCGAGTGGAACCAGCCGCCGGCGAAAGCAGCGGCCGTGGCCTCGGGATTGCGGTAGTAGCCCTTCATCACGCAGTTGCCGCGCATGCCGATCTCGCCCTGGGTGGCGCCGTCCCACGGCACTGGGCGGTTCACGGGGTCGAGGACGGCCACGTCCTCCATCATCGGCATGCCGACACCCTGCCGGGCCTTGATGGCGGCGCGCTCGCCGTGGTCGAGGTCGTCCCAGTCGGTGCGCCACAGGCACTCGGTGACGTGGCCGTAGGTTTCGGTCAGGCCGTAGACCTGAGTGACGTGGAAGCCGAGCCTCTCGATCGCGGCCAGCGTGGCGGCGGCGGGCGGCGCGCCGGCGGTGAAGATCTCCACGCGGTGGTCGAACGGGCGGCGGTCCTCCTCCCGCGCTCGAACGAGGGAGTTGAGCACGATCGGGGCGCCGCCGAAATGGGTGACGCCATGGTCCGCGATGGCATCGTAGATTGCGCCGGCTGTGACCTCGCGGCAGCAGACCGTGGTGCCGCCCAGGAGCGGCATCATCCAGGTGTGGTTCCAGCCGTTGCAGTGGAAGAGCGGCACGATGGTCAGGAGGCGCGGGTGCAGCACCATGCGCCAGGCGATCACCGTGCCCATGGTCATCAGGTAGGCGCCACGGTGGTGATAGACGACGCCCTTTGGGCGGCCCGTGGTCCCCGAGGTGTAGTTGAGCGCGAGGCTTTCCCACTCGTCCTCCGGCATGGTCCACGGGGCGTCGGGATCGCCGCCCGCGAGAACCTCCTCGTACTCCGGATGACGCCCGGAGGCGGCGATCCCGTGGCCCGTGTCAGCGACCTCGACAAGCATGGGGGCCGGGCCGTCGAGCGCGGCGATGGCGGTTTCGGCGAGGGGCAGGAGCGTCGTGTCGACGAGTATGACGCGGGCGCCGCCATGGCCGAGGATGTAGGTGACGGTGTCGGGGTCGAGCCGGGTATTGATCGTGTTGAGAACGGCGCCCGCTGCCGGAACGGCGAAGTGCGCTTCCACCTGTGCGGGAACGTTGGGCAGGAGCGTAGCGACGACGTGACCCGGCCGGACGCCCAGGCGGCGCAGCGCCGAGACGAGGCGCGAGACGCGGGCGCGATAGGCGGCGTAGTTCCAGCTTCGGTCGCCGTGGATCAGCGCCGGGTGGTCGGGAAAGACGCGCGCGGCGCGCAGGAGGTGACTGAGCGGCGTCAGGGGGACGTGGTTCGCGGAGGTGCGGCCGAGTCCCGTCTCGTCCTCGAGCCATCCCATGCCGCCGCTCCCCCGTGCTGCCACCGCGCGGGCCATCTTGCCGTCTGGGCCGACCGTTGGGAAGGGCGCCGCCGACGGGGGGCGGCGGGCCGGGGCATCGAACCCCGGCCCGCCGCGCGCGACCGTCATCGCGCCGGACGGGGCGCGGCTTCGGCTGCGGCGACCGGAGGCGCGCTCAGGCGGCCGTGGCGCGGGGCGCGGCGCTGTCGTAGAAGGCCTGCCCCGTCCCGGCCATCTCGCGCAGGAGGGCGGGCGCGGCGAAG
>CAYMRW010000563.1:0-1613 GCA_964392825.1 uncultured Rhodobacterales bacterium | reverse complement strand
GACGGCGGTCCTGACCGAGCGGGAGGCCGAGGTCCTGTTCCGGCAGATCGAGCGGTTGCGCGTCCGCGGCGTCGCCATCCTCTACACCTCTCACAAGCTAGGGGAGATCGGCCGCGTCGCCGACGACGTCACCGTGCTGCGCGACGGGCACGTGGTGGCGCAGGGGCCGGCGTCCGGGTTCGACGAGGACCGGATGGCGCGCGAGATGGTGGGGCGCACGCTGACCGACATCTTCCCAGAACACCCGAAGGCGCCGGGCGACACCGTGCTCGAGGTCGAGGGACTGACGGTGCCGGGCCGCGTCCGGGATCTCTCCTTCACCCTCCGCCGCGGCGAGGTGCTGGCGCTCGCCGGGCTGGTCGGCGCCGGGCGGACCGAGGCGATGGAGGGGCTGATGGGCCTCCGGACTGCATCGGGCCAAGTCCGCGTCGATGGCGCCGACCTCGCGCTCGGCTCGATGCGCCGCTCCGTCGCGGCGGGGCTCGGCTACCTGACCGAGGATCGCAAGGGCAAGGGGCTGCTCTTGACCAAGGCCCTTGCGGAGAACCTGACGCTGTCGGCCTGGCGACGCTTCGTGCGTCGCGGCCTCATCGACCGCGACGCCGAGGCCGAGGCGCTCGACCATGCGACGGAGGCGTTCTCGATCCGGGCCGCCGATCCCGGGGCGCCGGCGGGAAACCTCTCCGGCGGCAACCAGCAGAAGCTGCTCTTCGCCAAGACGCTGCTGACGGAACCGCGGATCGTCATCCTCGACGAGCCGACGCGCGGCGTCGACATCGGCACCAAGGTGCAGATCTACCACCTGATCCGCGACCTCGTGGACGAGGGGCGCGCCGTCATCGTCATCTCGTCGGAGATGGCGGAGGTGATCGGCCTCGCCGACCGCGTTCTGGTCATGCGGAGCGGACGCCGGATTGGTGTCCTCGAGGGCGACGCCATCGGCGAGGAGGCGATCGTCCGCCTGGCGATGGGCGTCGAGGCTGTCGAGGCCGACGTCGCATGACCGACGCCGCGGCAGAGGGCACGGCGCCGCGGGGGCGCATCCGGCTCAACCTCGCCACGCTCGGGCCGATCGTGGCGCTCGCCGCGCTGCTGGTTGCCGGGACGCTGATGAACGACAACTTCCTGTCGGCCGGCAACCTCTCGAACGTGCTGTCGCGGTCGGCCTTCATCGGCATCATCGCCGTCGGCATGACCTTCGTCATCACCGCGGGCGGGCTCGATCTGTCGGTCGGATCGATGGCGGCCTTCATCGCCGGCTGCATGATCCTGGTGATGAACGCGCTGGTGCCGACGATGGGGGTCGGCGTGCCGGTGATCCTCGTCGGCGTCGTGGTGGCGCTGGCGCTCGGCCTCACGGCGGGGTTCGTCAACGGCATCCTCATCACCCGCGTCGGGATCGAGGCGTTCATCGTCACGCTCGGCACCATGGGCATCTTTCGGTCGCTCGTGACCTGGCTCGCCGACGGCGGCACGATCAGCCTCGACTTCGACCTGCGCACGCTCTACCGGCCCGTCTACTACGACGGCCTCTTCGGCATCGCCTGGCCGATCATCGTCTTCGCGCTCGTCGCCATCGCGGCCGAGATCGTCATGCGCCACGCGGCCTTCGG
>CAYMRW010000562.1:0-1615 GCA_964392825.1 uncultured Rhodobacterales bacterium | reverse complement strand
CGCTCCATCGACAGGATGAACGCGAAGGTGCCGACGTTCATGACGATGTAGATCGCCATGTAGACGAGCATCGCCTGCACCCCGAACGCGGTGCCCGCGGCGAGGCCCATCAGCGCGTAGCCCATGTGGGCAATCGACGAGTACGCCATCAGCCGCTTGATGTTGCGCTGTCCGATGGCGGCGATGCCGCCCACGAACATCGAGGCGACCGAAAGGAGCGCCAGTATCTGCTGCCAGTCCGCGACGACGCCGCCGAACGCGTCGTAGAGGATGCGGGCGAACATGCCCATCGCCGCCATCTTAGGTGCGGTGGCGAAGAAGGCCGTGACCGGCGTAGGCGAGCCCTCGTAGACGTCGGGCGTCCACATGTGGAAGGGCGCGGCCGAGACCTTGAACGCCATCCCGGCCGACACGAACACCAGCCCGAAGAGGAGGCCGAGCGAGATCTGCCCGTCCCCCGCCGCCAGCACGATGCCGGGGAATAGCGTCGTGCCGGCGAAGCCGTAGACCAGCGACGCGCCGTAGAGCAGAAGGCCCGAGGACAGCGCGCCCAGGACGAAGTACTTGAGCCCCGCCTCGGTCGACTTGACGCTGTCGCGCCGGATCGCTGCGACGACGTAGAGCGCCAGCGACTGCAGTTCGAGCCCCATGTAGAGCGCGATGAGGTCGCCTGCCGAGACCATGACCATCATGCCGACCGAGGCCAGCGTGATGAGGATCGGGTACTCGAACCGGAGAAGGCCGCGCCGCGCCATGTACCCTTCGGACATGAGGAGGACCGCCGCCGCCGAAAGCAGGATCGTGACCTTGGCGAAACGCGCGAAGGCGTCGTTGACGATCATGCCGCCGAAGCCCGTCCCCTCGGGGCCCGAGACGGCGATCCAGAGGCCGAAGACGGCGAGAATGGCGGCGGTGGCCCAGAGGATATGCGACGCCCAGTCGTCCTTGCGTCCGTAAACGGCGACGAGAAGCGCCAGCATCGCGTAGACTGAAAGGATGATCTCCGGCAGGATCTGCGACAGGTCGTAGCTCATTCGGCCTCCGCGAGCCGCGTGTCGCCCGCCTCGAGAAGGGCGAGCTCGTGATCGGCGAGCAGCGCCTCGACCGACGGCCCGATGATGTCGGTGACGAGCGCCGGATAGACGCCGAGCAGGATCGTCATCACGACGAGCGGCGCGAAGATCGCCCGCTCCCGCCCGGTCATGTCGGTGATCGAGCGCAGGCTCTCCTTGATCAAGTCGCCGAGCACGACGCGGCGGTAGAGCCAGAGCGCGTAGGCCGCCGACAGGATGACGCCCGTCGCGGCGAAGACCGCGATCCAGGTGTTGACCTGGAACATGCCCATGATCGTCAGGAACTCTCCGACGAAGCCGCTGGTCCCCGGCAGCCCGACATTGGCCATGGTGAAGAGCATGAAGATGGCGGCGTAGGCGGGCATCCGGTTCACGAGGCCGCCATAGGCCGAGATATCGCGCGTGTGCATCCGGTCGTAGATGACGCCGACGCAGAGGAAGAGCGCGCCCGAGATGAAGCCGTGGCTGAGCATCTGGAAGATGGCGCCGTCGAGCCCCTGCTGCGTGGCCGTGAAGATGCCGGCGGTCACGTAGCCCATGTG
>CAYMRW010000561.1:0-1619 GCA_964392825.1 uncultured Rhodobacterales bacterium | reverse complement strand
ATCCGCATCAGCGTCGCCTCGGGGAGGCGGTCTCCTTCCCTGATCGTCATCGCGCCCTCATCCCCTGCCCTGCTATCCGGTTTCGCGGCAAGCTAGTGCGCGCGGCCGGCCGGTCCCGTCGCGGCGCGACATGAGGATCGTCGGCGGACGCTGGCGCGGACGTCCCCTCGCCGCCGTCGGGCGCGGCGACGCGGCGGCACACCTGCGTCCCACCTCGGACCGTGCCCGCGAGAGCCTGTTCAACGTGCTCGCCGCCATGGGTCAGCCGGCGGACGGCGCGCATGTGCTCGACCTCTTCGCCGGGACCGGAGCATTGGCGATCGAGGCGCTCAGCCGCGGCGCCGCGAACGCCGTCCTCGTCGACGACGGCCGCGCGGCGGCAGCCCTGATCCGGCAGAACGTCGCGCGCCTCGAAGCGGCTGCGCGGCTCCTCGCCGTCGACGCGACGCGCCTGCCGCCGAACCAGGGGCCGGCCGCAGATCTGGTCTTTCTCGACCCGCCCTACGGCCGCGACCTCGGCGCCGCTGCGATGGCACGGGCGCAGGCTGGCGGCTGGATCGCCCCCGGCGCGCTCGTCGTGTGGGAGGAAGCCGCGGCGCAGGCGCCGCCACCCGGATACGCGCTGCGCGACGTGCGTCGCTGGGGCGCCGCCACCGTGACGTTCCTCACGGCACCGGGCGGCGGCGGGGATGGCCAATGACGCGCATCGCCGCTAGCCTTTCGCAATGACGAGCCTCACCGCACCGGCGCGGTTCGCCGACGCGAACATGGCGCCGCGGAAACCGAAGCCCCGGCCGCTTCTCATGGGCGACATCGTCTCTGGTCGGGCCGGGGTCCCGGAACTCCTGATCCAGATGGCCCGGGCCGAGGGCCGCGACGATCCCCCCGCGACCTGACCGGTCGAGAGGGGCCACGCCGGACCTTGGGGCGTCATCTTGTCGCGAATCGTGCTATGATTGGCACCTTCATCAATGGAGGTTTGTCATGCGCCGTATTCATGTCGCTGCTTTCGCCGCCATGCTCGCAGCCAGCTCCGCAATTGCGCAGGAAGCTCCCGAGTTCTTCGCCGAGACGTATCCAGAGCACGCACTCGACGAGGCCATGACGCTCTACGGTGCTCTCGGCGGCGACGAGGCGCAGCTCGAAGAGAAGACCCGCGAGCTCGTCGCTCTCGGGGTGGCGGCGCAGATTCCCTGCGACTACTGCATCTACGCCCATGCCAAGAACGCCCGGCGGGCCGGAGCCACGGAGGCCGAGGTTCGAGAGGCGGTCGCCGTCGCCGCCAACGTCCGGATGTGGAGCACCGTGCTCAACGGGATGGCGTACGACTTCGAGACGTTCAAGGCGCAGCACGACGAGATCGCGCCCCCGATGAACTGAACCCCGCGCGCGGCGTCCGACCCCGCTCGGTCAGCGCCAGGTCGGGTGGAAGCGACCCGCAGGCGACAGGGTGAAGATCTCGCAGCCCCCGGCCGTGACGCCGACCGAATGCTCGAACTGCGCCGACAGCGACTTGTCGCGCGTCACCGCCGTCCAGTCGTCGGCCAGAACCTTGGTCTCCGGGCGGCCGAGATTCACCATCGGCTCGATGGTGAAGAACATCCCCGGCTCGAGCCGCG
>CAYMRW010000560.1:0-1622 GCA_964392825.1 uncultured Rhodobacterales bacterium | reverse complement strand
TTGCCTCGCCCTCGTCGATCGGGGGTGCCTCAGCGGGCGGCGGCTCCTGGCGCCGATGTCGGCGGTCAATCGCGATGCGACGACCGAGTGGTTGGCCGGGCGGAGCTCCGGCTGGGACCTCGCGCCCTTCGACTGGTTCAACATCGTCGACATGCCGATGCGTCCGCCGGCGACGGCGCCGCGCGACCGCCGCGGCCGCCATTCCCGCCCGGGCTTCGAGAAGTTTCCCGGGCTCGCCGCGATGCGACGGCAGTTCTCGCCGCAGGCCGAGCGCGTGGTCCTGCTCGGCGCCGATCACCTCGTCGGCGAGGAGGGCGTGCCGCCGGCATGGGACATCCGGCGGTTCGGAGAAACCGACGTCGACCGCTTCCTGTCCGAGATCGACTTCTTCGTCTACTTCACCAACCCGCTCTGGCGCGAAAGCTTCGGGCGGGTCGTGGCCGAGGCGATCGCGGCCGGGAAGCTCGTGATCGCCGACCCGGCCACGGCCGCGTCCTTCGGGCCCGCGGTGGTAGCCTCGGACGGGGACGACGTCGACGACATCGTCGCGCGCTTCGTCGCCGATCCGTCTGCCTACGCGGCCTTCGTCGCCGCGGCGCAGGACTGGCTCGGCCGCTTCTCGCCGGCGCGGTTCGTCACATCGGCACTGGGCGGCGTCCGGCAACTCATGGGCGACCGTCATGCTGCTGTGTGACACCTGCGGCGCGCAGCCCCGCGATGCCGAGGACCTGGCCCTCGTCGTGTCCCAGCTCGCGGCGCTCGGGGTCGAGGCTCGGGTTCACGTGCGAACGGTCCCCGGCGGGCTTGGGCGGAACGTGCAGTTCGACCTCGCGCCGTTCCTGGCCGATCGGACCCTCGGCCCCGAGGACCGGATGCTGGTGATCGGCGCGCACCGTCTGACGGACGACAAGCTGCTCGCGTTCCGGCGACTGGCGGGAGCGCCTGTTGCCTGCGACGCCTTCGGGGCCTTCGCCAGGCGCCAGGACGCCATCGGCGCCCGCGCGCGGCTCGCCTACGTCTTCGGGGCCGAGCCTCGGATGCACGACCTCGGAACGGCAGCGGGACCCGGGGCGCCGCTCGGCGGCGGGACCAGCGGCCCGGTCTTCGGGGTCGCGAGACGATCCGCGCCCGCGGCAAGGCCGCGCGTCCTTCTCGTCGCGCCGGACCTCGCGCAGGGCCCCGATGGCGCCCGCGTCACGGCGATGGCGCTGTCGCGCCGCTATCACCTGTCGGTGCTCACCGACGGGCGGTCGAAGGGCGAATGGCAGGCGGCGCAGGGTACCGAGCTGCCGATGTTCCACTATGGCGAAATCCTCCCGGCCGATCTCGCGGCACGCGTCGATTTGTGCATCTGCCTGGCCGCAGCCGAAGGCAATTACCGGCTGCAGTGCCTTCTCGCCAACCTCGCGCGATCGGGCGCGGTTCTGATCGACGGCACACCGGGCAGGCTCATCGCGGCGGCGAGCGACGCCTTCGTCCGCGGTCCCCGCGACCTCGGCGCCATGGCCGCGTTCCTCGAGGCGGACGTCCTGCCGAACCTGCGCGTGCTGGGGGCGCAGGCCGCGGGGTCGCGGACGGCGGCGGCAACCGCGCCGGGGGCGGTCCTGCCGTTCGTCGATCCC
>CAYMRW010000559.1:0-1625 GCA_964392825.1 uncultured Rhodobacterales bacterium | reverse complement strand
GCCTCGTGGATGCTGCACGGGCGCCCGGGCGTCGGCAAGACGCAGCTCGTGCAGGAACTCGCCCACCGGATCGGCGCGCGGCTCTTCGACCTCCGCCTGACGACGATCGAGCCGCAGGACCTCCGCGGCCTGCCGTACTACGACCACGGCGCGCAGCGCACCGTCTGGTACCGGCCGGAGGATCTGCCTGACGATCCCGACACTCCCTCGGTCCTCTTCCTCGACGAGCTCACCTCGGCCTCCCCCTACCTGCAGCCCACCGTCTACGGTCTCCTGCAGGAGCGCCGGGTCGGGCGGCACCGCCTGCCCGACACGGTGTTCATCTGCGCCGCCGGCAACACCGTGGAGGACGGCGCCATCGCGCACGAGATGGGCACCGCGCTGGCCGACCGGCTGGTGCATCTGCACGTCCGCGCCGACCCCGAGGACTGGCTGCGCCGCTTTGCCGTGCGCCGCGGCATCCACCCCGCAGTGACGGCGTTCCTTCGCCTGCGCCCCGACCTCCTCGACACCACCGACGAGGCGCTGCGCCGCGGCGAGATCGTCGCCTGCACCCCGCGCTCGTGGGAGCGCGTCAGCGACATAGTCGGCGCCGTGACCGACCGGCGGCTGCGCGACACCATGGTCGCCGGCACCGTCGGCGAGGCGGCGGCGGCAGAGTTCGCGGTCATCGCCGACGACGTCGCCGCGAGCCTGCGCGTCGACGAACTCCTGGCCGCCGCGCCGCGCGACCGGGCCCGGCACTACCCTGCCTCGCTGCACGGGCTCAACGCCCTCGTCTACGCGCTCGTGGGCGCGGCCGACGCGGAACGGATCGGCGCGGCCATCGAGGCGATGGACGGCATCCGGCATCTGGCCCGCGACCGCGACGAGGCGGTGTTCCGGACGATGCCGCTCGCCGAGCTCGCCACCTTCGGCTTCGAGATGCTGATCGCCAAGGCTCTCGATGCGGGGCTCGCGGACGCGTTCGCGAGATCCGACGCCTACGCCGCCTACGCCGCCGAACGGCAGGCCGCGGGTCTCGAATGACGGGCCATTCGGAGCGCGCCCGGCGGGCGCTGGCGCATCTTGGCGAGGTCGATCCGGCGCTGGCGTCGCTCTCGCTCTGGTGCGCGCACCGCGACGCCGACAGGCAGACGCGGACGGCCGGCGATACGATCCTCTATGGGCCCGAGTTCCCCCTCATGAGCCTGCCCGAGCAGGTCGGCGTTGCCGGGCATCACGTCCTCCACGTCGCGCTCAGGCACCCGGCGCGCCTCGCCGCGATGGGGGCGCGGCTCGGCGAGACATTCGACGCCGACCTCTACAACCTCGCCGCCGACGCGGTCGTCAATGAGGCACTCCTGCGCGCCGGCCACGCTCTGCCTCGTCCCGCGGTCCGCGTGGTCGATCTCGTCGAGGCCGGGGAGGATGCGCTCGCCTCCTGGGACGTCGACCGCCTGTTCGCGGAACTGCGCCGAAGCGGGTCCCGCGGCCGGCGCCGCGACGGGGAGCCCTCGCGGCGCGACCTCTACGCCGGGCCCGCCGGCGACACGGGGGACGCTAGGGCGGCGGAGTGGAAGGGGCACCTGACGCGCGCCCTCGCCGCCGGACGCGGCGCCGGACGCGGCATCGGCCGCTTCGCC
>CAYMRW010000558.1:1363-1628 GCA_964392825.1 uncultured Rhodobacterales bacterium | reverse complement strand
CCATCTCCATCAGCTTGACCATCAGCGCATTGGCGATGGTGGACTTGCCCGACCCCGAGAAGCCCGTGAAGAACACCGTGAAGCCCTGCTTCGACCGTGCCGGGCGGGTGCGGCGCAGCTCCGTCACGACCTCGGGGAACGAGAACCACTCGGGGATCTCGAGGCCCTCGGCCAGTCGGCGGCGCAGCTCGGTGCCCGAGATGTCGAGGATGGTCGCGCCCTCCTCGACCTCGTCGCGCGGCTCGTACTGGGCGCGCTCCTGGAC
>CAYMRW010000558.1:0-1307 GCA_964392825.1 uncultured Rhodobacterales bacterium | reverse complement strand
GTGGTCGCGGCCGACGATCATGTGGGTGCAGCCGTGGTTGCGGCGGATCAGGCCGTGCCAGACCGCCTCGCGCGGGCCGCCCATCCGCATCGCCAGGTTGAGGAGGCTGAGCGTGGTCGTGGCATGGGGATACTGGTCGAGAACCGCCTCGTAGCAGCGCACCCGGGTGAAATGGTCGATGTCGCCGGGCTTGGTCATGCCGACGACGGGATGGATCAGAAGGTTGGCCTGCGCCTCTCGCGCCGCGCGGAAGGTCAACTCCTGGTGCGCGCGGTGAAGCGGGTTGCGGGTCTGGAACGCAACGACGCGGCGCCAGCCAAGCTTGCGGAAGCGGGCGCGGAGCTCGTTTGGGGTGTCGCGGCGGGCCTTGAAGTCGTAGTGCACGGGCGGCTGGATGCCGGTGACGGTGCCGCCGATGTACACCGGCTCGGCCATCTCGTGCAGATAGCGGACCGCCGGGTGGGCGCGGTCGTCGGCGCCGTAGACGCGCTCGGCCTCGCGGGACTTGTCCGGCGACCACTTGTCGGTGACGGACAGCGTCGCGAGGATCACGCCCTCGGCGTCGCGCAGCGCGATGTCCTGCCCCGCCTCGATGCTTTCGGCGAACTTTTCCGAAACGTCGAGCGTCACGGGCATCGGCCAGAGCGTACCGTCGGCGAGGCGCATGTTTTCGACCACGCCGTCGTAGTCGGCCTGTCCGAGAAAACCCTTGAGCGGAAAGAAGCCGCCGTTCATCAGCAACTCCAGATCGCAGACCTGGCGCTGGGTGAGGTCCCACGACGGCAGGTCCGCGGCCTCGGCCTTGAGCTTCTGCGCGCTCTCCCAGCTCACGTAGAGTTCGGGGATCGGAGCATGGGGCTGCGCGGCCGGCATCGGCTGACGCGGGGACATGTTCATCGGTGTGGTTCCTGTATCGCGTGAAACGGGGGCCTCGCGTGCGCGTGCCCCGGCGCAAGATCTCCCGGGCCGCCTAGCCAATCGGCGCGCGTCGCGCAAGCGCGGCGCTCGCGCATGGTTAGCGATGTGTCGCGGCATTCAGGAAGATTGTGCCATTCGCGCTTCGATGCTAGGCGACCCGCGCATTCGCAGGAGGTTTCGCATGGCCAAGGACTTCATCGTCAGGGACGTCTCGCTCGCCGAATGGGGGCGCAAGGAGCTCGACATCGCCGAGACCGAGATGCCCGGACTGATGGCCCTGCGCGACGAACACGGCGCCGAGCAACCGCTCGCCGGCGCGCGGATCGCGGGCAGCTTGCACATGACCGTGCAGACGGCGGTGCTGATCGAGACGCTCACGGCGCTCGGGG
>CAYMRW010000557.1:0-1629 GCA_964392825.1 uncultured Rhodobacterales bacterium | reverse complement strand
TGGCTCGACTTCCTCTACTGGGACGCCGAGCTCGAGGCCTGAGCATCGTCCGCACGGGCCTCGGCGCCGCGGTCAGTGGCGCGCGGCGAGGCCGTATCCGATCCACGCCGTGAACGCCATCAGCGCCGACCACCACACCTCGAGCGCCTCGACGAGTTCGGCCTCGGACGGATCGCGCCCGAACGGCATCAGCTGCTCGAGGCTGATCGAGCTCGGACCGGTGACGACCGCCCGGCCGAACCATTGTTCGACGTTCCACGATCGCGCGGCCTCCTCGAGGTCGGCGATGTCGCGCTCGATCACGAAACCGGCCCGCAGCAGGAGGGCGCGCGGCAAAGGCTCCCCCGGCATGCCCGGCAGCGCGTCAAAACCGACGTCGCCGACCCAGGCGCGGAGGAAGGTCCGGTCGCGACCGGTGACGAACTCCACGTGATGGCCGGCGCCCGACAGATGGAGCGAAAGCCGCTCGACAGGGCCGGCGGCGGCGATCGGCTCGCTCGGTGCGGCGCGCCGGATGCGCCCCAGGGCGCTGCGGATCATTCCCATGACAATCTCTGAACGGATGGCCCGGACGGGCCGCGTCGAAGGGCTAGCGGACCAGGTGATCCGCCGCGAGGGTCGGCCGCGACCGGCCGCAGGGCCGAAGTCCCGCGTCGGTCCGGCGACCAATGGCGGCGAGCCCCGCCCTTATGCGCATCGACGTCGTCATGGGGCGGGCAAGTACCCAGAAGGAAGGTCGCGTGTCAACGCCCCGGCCATGCTGGACTTCGCGGGGACCCGCCGCTAAGCGCGACGAGGGACAGGTGGAGCTCGCGGCATGGTCTCTCGCGTCATCCCGGTCGATCCGTTCGACCTGGTGATCTTCGGCGGCACCGGCGACCTGGCGCGACGCAAGATCCTGCCCGGCCTGTTCCGCCGCCACGTCGCGGGCCAGATGCCCGAGGGTTCGCGCGTGATCGGCGCCGCCCGCTCCGAGCTCGACGCCGCAGAGTGGCGCGCGCATGTCGAGGCGGCGCTGAGGGAGTTCGTGCCGGAGCGGCAGTTGGCCGAGGACCATCTGCCGGCCTTCCTCGACGCGATGGCGTACGTGGCCATCGACGCTCGCGGTCAGGACGGCTGGTCGGAGCTGCGGGATCTCACGCGGCGGGATGCGGTCCAGGCCTTCTACCTCTCGGTCTCGCCGGCGCTCTTCGGCGACATCGCCGAACGGCTGAACCGGCACGAGGTGGCGAACGACGCCGCCCGCATCGTCGTCGAGAAGCCCTTCGGCAACGACCTGGCGAGCGCCCGGGCGCTCAACGACACGCTGCGACGGCACTTCCGCGAGGAGCAGATCTACCGGATCGACCACTACCTCGGGAAGGAGACGGTGCAGAACCTGATGGCGCTGAGGTTCGGCAACGTGCTGTTCGAGCCGCTCTGGAACAGCCAGTACGTCGACCACATCCAGATCACCGTGGCCGAGACCGTCGGCGTCGGCGGACGGGGCGAGTACTACGACAAGTCCGGCGCCATGCGGGACATGGTGCAGAACCACCTGATGCAGCTTCTCTGCCTGATCGCGATGGAGCCGCCGTCACGGTTCGACCCCGACGCCGTGCGCGACGAGAAGCTCAAGGTCATCCGCGC
>CAYMRW010000556.1:0-1630 GCA_964392825.1 uncultured Rhodobacterales bacterium | reverse complement strand
CGGGCATCCGCCTCGGCGTCATCCGCGGCGTCAAGGGCGTCGTCATCGGGCAGCTCCTGGTATCGATCATCGGCGTCGGCGCGCTCTTCGCCCTCTACAGCCAGAACTTCCTCATGGCGCATTTCTGGGCGCTGATCCTGATCCTCTTCGCCTTTGCCCTGGGTCTCGCCGAGATCGTCGGCCGCCTCGAGGCGCGGGTGGACTACTACGCCGGCCAGCGGCACTGAGCGCGGTCGGCGGCGCCGGTCGCCCCTGACTCCGCGCGACATGGCTCAGCCGCGCGGGAACTCGTCGGGGACGTGCCGCGCCCCCAGCAGTTCGCCCAGCATCGGGTGCGGGAACCGCCGTTCCATGGTCACCGCGTAGAAGCCCTCGACGATGCCGAGGTCGTAGGGGGCCTCGACGAGGCGCCCGGCCGCGATCTCGTCGGTGACGACGATCGGCGGCACGATGGCGAGGCCGGCGTCGTCGCGGGCGAGGAGGCGGATCATCGCCATGTCGTCGACCTCGGCCGCGATCTGCGGCCGGATGTCCCGCCGCGCGCAGAGCGCGTCGAAGGCGGCGCGGATGCCGCTCTCGTAGGGCGGCAGGATCACCGGCACCCTCGCGAGAAGGTCGTCGAGCGATGTGGCCGCGGCGGCCTTCAGTCGTTCCGGCGTCGCGAAGAGCCCGACATGCTGTTCAGCCAGGCGGTGCGCGACGCGCGGCGTCACCGCGTCGCGCGGCGGCTCGGCGTTGGTCAGCACGACGTCGAGCGCCAGCGCCTCCAGCGCCTCGAAGAGCTCGCGAGCGCTGCCGGCGCGCAGGATCACCTCGACGTCGGGCCGGCCGATCACCGGACGCAGGAACCCCGCCTGCAGGTTCCGCGACAGCGTGGCGAGCGCGCCCACGCGCAGCGCCACCCGCGCCCGGCCAGCCTCGCGCAGCGTGCCGACGAGCTCGTCGCCGAGCGCGAAGATGGCGTCGGCACGGTCGAGCGCGATGCGCCCGGCCTCGGTCAGATGCAGCATCCGCCCGCGCCGCTCGAAGAGCGGGTGGCCGAGGCTCTCCTCCAGCTTGCGGATCTGCACCGAGAGCGCCGACTGCGACAGGTTCATGAGCTGCGCTGCCCGCGTCAGGTTCCCTTCGCGCGCGACCGCCCAAAAGTAGCGGAGGTGGTTGTAGTTGAGTGCCGCCATCGTTCCATGAAACAGAACGTCTCGCGATAAACAATGTATTTTTCTGAACTCGACGGGGCCGCTATCTGCCGTCTGGATCGCGAATGGAGGCGTTCATGCTCTTGCCGCTACTGTCCCTTCTCTGCCCGCTCCTGCTCGCCGGGGCGGCCTACGGCCAGTCCGCCGGCCGCGCCACGCGGCCGCCGGCCGTCGAGATGGCGGCGCTGGGGGCGCTCGCCGTCGCGGCGGTTTCGGTCGTCGCCGTGATCCTCGGCTTCGGCGGGACCAGCGTGCTTCTGGGGTTCGCGGGCGTAGGCCTCTCGGTCCGCCTCGACGCGGTCAGCGCTACCATGCTGCTGCTTGTGGCGTTCATCGGCTGGGTCGTGCTGCGCTTCTCGCTTACCTACACGCTCGGCGAGCCGCGGCGCGAGGTGTTCCTGCGCCGCATCTGCCTGACGCTCGCCGCGGTGATG
>CAYMRW010000555.1:1421-1633 GCA_964392825.1 uncultured Rhodobacterales bacterium | reverse complement strand
GCGGCGACGGCAAGGGCACGCTCAACATCTCGACCGCGGCGGCCTTCGTCGTGGCGGGCGCCGGCGTCCCCGTCGCCAAGCACGGCAACCGCAACCTCTCGTCGAAGTCTGGCTCGGCCGACGCCCTGACCGAAGCGGGGATCAAGGTGATGGTCGGCCCCGAGGTGGTGGAGCGGGCGTTGGCGGAGGTTGGCATCGGCTTCATGATGGCG
>CAYMRW010000555.1:0-1376 GCA_964392825.1 uncultured Rhodobacterales bacterium | reverse complement strand
CCGGGCCGAGCTCGGCACGCGCACCATCTTCAACATCCTCGGGCCGCTGACCAATCCGGCGGGCGTGCGCCGTCAGCTTACCGGCGCCTTCGCGCGCGCGATGATCCGCCCGATGGCCGAGGTGCTGGGCCGCCTGGGGAGCGAGCGCGCCTGGGTCGTCCACGGCGGCGACGGCACCGACGAGCTGTCGATCGCCGGACCGTCCTGGGTCGTGAGCCTCGAGGGCGGCGAGATCACCGAGTTCGAGGTGCACCCCGAGGAGGCCGGCCTGCCCGTGCACCCGTTCGAGGCGATTCTCGGCGGTACGCCCGGCGACAACGGACGCGCCTTTCGCGCCCTTCTCGGCGGCGCGCCGTCGGCCTACCGCGACGCCGTGCTGCTGAACGCCGCCGCGGCGCTGATGCTCGCCGGCCGCGCCGCCGATCTCGCCCAGGGCGTCGGGCTGGGGGCCGAAGCGATCGATTCGGGCGCCGCGCGCGCCTGCGTCGAAGGACTTGTACGGGTGACGCAGGCGGCGTGAGAGCGCTCGGCTCCGCCGTCGAGGCCGGATCCAGGCTCCGCGCGGGACCGATCCCCCGGGGGCGCAAGGTCCGGGCCGCGCTGCGATGAGGGCGCCGACCCCGTCCGGCCCCGGCGCGGCGTCCGCCGGAACGGGGTTCTCGCCGCCCTCGGCCTGGGCCGAACTGCCCTTCTTCGCCGAGGCCTGGCCCGGCATCGCCGCGGCGCTGCAGGCCGAGAGGCGTGTCGTCCTGCCGCCGCGCGCGCGAATCTTCGCTGCGCTCGAGCGATGCCCGCCGGCATCCGTGCGCGTCGTGATCCTGGGCCAGGATCCGTATCCAACGCCCGGGCATGCGGACGGGTTCGCCTTCTCGGTGGCGCCGGGCGTGGCACTGCCGCGGTCGCTCGCCAACGTCTTCGCCGAGATGCAGACCGATCTCGGCTGCCGCCCGCCCGACGGCGACCTGACGGACTGGGCGCGGCAGGGCGTCCTGCTCCTCAACACCAGCCTCACGGTTCCGGCAGGCCGTGCGGGCGGTCACGGCGCCCTCGGCTGGCGACGGCTTGCGGGCGAGGTCCTGGCCCGCGTCTCGGCGCGGCCCACGGCCTTCGTCCTCTGGGGCCGCCATGCGCAGACGCTGCGACGCTACGTCCGCCCCGGGCCCCACCTCTTCGTCGAGAGCGCGCATCCCTCGCCGCTCTCGGCACGGAAGGGCTTTTTCGGCTCGCGCCCGTTCAGCCGGGTGAACGAATGGCTTGCAGATCGTGGCGAGGTGCCTATCGACTGGTGCCGGGGGCAGCACCAACCGAAATGACCGCGGATCGGGTGGACGGCATGAGCGTTCTCGAGGAGATCAAGACCTACAAGCTGGCCGAGG
>CAYMRW010000554.1:0-1633 GCA_964392825.1 uncultured Rhodobacterales bacterium | reverse complement strand
ACTGGGCGTGGTGGATCTCGTGGTCGCCGTTCGTCGGCATGTTCATCGCCCGCGTGAGCCGCGGCCGCACCGTGCGCGAGTTCGTCATCTGCGTGCTGCTGATCCCGAGCCTCGTCTGCGTGCTCTGGATGTCGATCTTCGGCGGCACGGCGATCAACCAGGTCATCACCGAGAACTACACCGCCGCCCAGGACGCCGACCTGCCGCTGCAGCTCTTCAAGATGCTCGACGGACTGCCGCTGACGCAGATCACGTCGTTCATCGGCATCGTCCTCGTGATCGTGTTCTTCGTGACCTCGTCGGATTCGGGCTCGCTCGTCATCGACACGATCACCGCCGGCGGCAAGGTCGACGCGCCGGTGCCGCAGCGGGTGTTCTGGTGCATCTTCGAGGGCGCCGTCGCCATCGCGCTCCTGATCGGCGGAGGACTCGCGGCCCTGCAATCCATGGTGATCTCGACCGGGCTCCTCTTCACCGTCGTCCTCCTCTTGATGTGCGTCGCGATCCTCAAGGGTCTCAGGACCGAGCCGCGCTGAGAGGAAGCCTCTGAACCCGCCCGCGCCGCGGATCCATGGCCAGGTCGCCGCCATGCGCGACCCGGCCCTCTGGCGCCGGATCGAGGCCATGCCTCTTCTCGGCCCGGAAGGGCTGGATCTGTCGGAGGAGGTCCAGTCGCGTTTGCGATGGCGCGGGGTCAAGGCGCACGTCGTCGCTCAGGAATACCGGAAGTTCCTGTACCTGGCGACCGTCGCGCCGGACACCGTCGCTCCCTCCCTCCCGGTAGACGAGCTTTGGGGCCTGCACGTCGCCGCCGGGCCCGAGCGCTGGCGCGCTGTTCGCCAGGCCTTGCGAACGGCACCGCCTCAGCGTCCGCCGCTTCCTGCCGGTCGGGGCGAGCAGTACGCCGCCCGGTACCCGGCGCTCTGCGCCGCGTACCGGCGCGAGTTCGGCACCGATCCGCCTCCCGGGGTCTGGCACGACCCGTCGAAACGGTACGTCGTCCGATTCGCGCCTCTCGTTCTGATCGGGTTGCCGATCTTTACCGTCTCTTGCTTCCGCGCCTTGGACGGCGGCGCACCCGGTCCCTCCTTCGCCGGAATGGCTCTCGGCGCTGCCCTCGTCGTCATTCCCTTCGCGCTCCCGCGGAAACTCAGCCGGCGGGGAATGAACGCCGAAGAAGTTCGGCGCCGGATGCGCATGCGGTGGGAGCCGGGCGAGGGCGGCGGGGGCGACGGCGGTGGTGGTGACGGTGGCGGCGGGGGCGGCGAGTAGCCCCGCGGAGTTGCGCGCGACCGCGAAAGGCGGTTGAACGGCCCGATGCTCGACGTCGACTTCGTCCGCCGCCAGTTTCCCGCCTTCGTCGAGCCCGCGCTCGAGGGGTGGGTGCATCTCGAGAACGCCGGCGGTTCGTACGCCTGCCGACAAGTCGTCGACCGGCTGACCCGGTTCTACCGCGAGCGCAAGATGCAGCCCTACGGCGCCGCCGACCCCTCGCGTCTCGGCGGCGAGGAGATGGACGAGGCGCGCGACCGGCTCGCGGCGCTGCTGAACGTCGCCGCCGACGAGCTGTCCTTCGGCCCCTCGACCACCGCCAACACCTACGTCCTGACGCAGGCGTTCCGGCAGATGATGG
>CAYMRW010000553.1:0-1638 GCA_964392825.1 uncultured Rhodobacterales bacterium | reverse complement strand
CGTCGTTCACGTCGAGGATGAAGCGGCTCATGTCCTCCTTCTCCTCGACGTTCATGCCGGCCATCGGCTCGTCGAGGAGGAGGAGCTTCGGCTCGGCGGCGAGCGCACGCGCCAGCTCCACCCGCTTCTTCAGCCCGTAGGGCAGGCGCCCGACCGCGGTCTTGCGGATGCGCTGGATCTCGAGAAAATCGACAATGCGCTCGACCGCCTCGCGGTTCTCCGTCTCCTCGCGGCGCGCGCGGCCGTACCAGACCGCCTGCGCCGCCATTCCCGACCGCATGTGCGTGAGCCGCCCGGTCATGATGTTGTCGAGGACGCTCATGCCGTCGAAGAGGGCGATGTTCTGGAACGTCCGGGCGATGCCCTGGCGCGCCACCTGGTAGGGCTTCATCGGCGGACGGCGGTGGCCGCGGAACCAGACCTCGCCCTCCTGCGGATTGTAGAAGCCCGAGATCACGTTCAGCATCGAGGACTTGCCGGCGCCGTTCGGGCCGATGATCGCGCGGATCTCGCCCTCCCGGATGTCGAAGGAGATGTCGCGGATCGCCACCACCCCGCCGAAGCGCAGCGTGATGTGCCGCATCTCCATCAGCGTGCCGCCGATCCGGCGGCCGTCGGCGGTGGTCCAGCCCTCGGGCGCGGCCTCGGTCATGCCGCGCCCCTCAGTCCGGCGCCGATCATCGCGGCGACGCCGACGATGGCCCCGTAGGCCAGCACCTCGGCGAAGTAGCGCCCGTATCCCCGCCCCTCCTCCTTGCGCGCCCGGTTGCGGCCCAGGGAGAAGGCGAGGATCAGCGCCCCGAGCGCCAGGCTCTGCACGCTGCCCTCGGTCATCAGGCCCGCCAGCACCGCCAGCACCACCCCCACGGCCCCGAACCCCATCTCGGTCCGGGTCATCGCGCCGCCCTCGCTGCGGCACGGCTCGCGCCGATGATCGCGCTGATCCTGCTCGAACAGATGCTGCGGAGCACCTCGGCGCCGCCGAAGGGGACGGTGATATTGTGCACCGTCATCAGCATGTCGCCGCTGGGGCTGGCGCCGGGGTCAGACATCGAAAAGATGACGTTCACCTCATTGCTCTTTCGAATAAGTCACCAATAGAGATCTCGCCCGGTCCCAACCTCGGTCCGCGACTTGACATGGATTCTTCGAGTTGATCTGCAAATTTTTTGCCGAAAAGCAAGTGAGCCTGCAGCTTTATGTGTCCGTGTTCTTCAATCGCCCATTCATCATTTATCCGATCCTCGGACATCTGATCGAGGTAACGGAAAACCCTCAGGAGAAGTTCGTAGCGCCTGTCGAAGAGCGAATCCTTTCGCCTTTGAACTGCAAGATTGTGGTTCGAATACGCGATCAAAAGGCCAGCGACCGCAATTCCCGGCGTCGCAAGCGACTGAAGCCACATCACCCAAGCCGGCAATACGTTCATTCAATTGCGGCTTTCGTGGACGCCTTCATTCCGCCGCCACCCTCTCAGGCTCGCCCACCTCGATCACCTCGGCGTCCTGCAGGACCAGCGTCGCCTTGATCTTTCCCTTACGGCCGTCCTCATAGGTGACCTCGGTCTCGGTGTAGACGTCCAAGGCGTCGGAGTAGAGGGCGTCGACGAGGTCGGCGAACTTCTCTCCGATGACCGCG
>CAYMRW010000552.1:0-1650 GCA_964392825.1 uncultured Rhodobacterales bacterium | reverse complement strand
TCGGCGGCGGCGAGGATCGCGGCCTGGTCGGTGCCGTAGTCGATGTACTCGATCCGGTCGAGCATCGCCGGCCCGAAGACCTCGGTGCCCCACCAGTCGTGATCCTCGTTGCGGACCATCGAGGCGCGGACGCCGACCTCGAACTCGTCGGCCCGGTACGGCCCGGTGCCGATGGCGTTCAGCGGGTCGCCGTCGAACGAGGAGTGCACGATGGCGGCGGGATAGTCCGAGAAGCCGGCGATCAGGGTGATGTCGGGCGCGTCAAGCTGCAGGCGGAGCGTCAGATCGTCGACCACCTCGACCGCGCCCTCGCGCAGCTGTCCGGTGTCGGCGTCGATCAGCGACGAGACGCGGGCCGCCATCGAGTTGCCCTCGGCGCCGCGGTCGGCCCAACGGCGCAGGTTGAAGGCCACGTCCTCGGCGGTGAACGGATCGCCGTTCGACCAGGTGATGCCCGGACGGATGTTGAGCGTGTACTCGGTCGCGTCGTCGCTGACCAACCAGTCCTCGAGGAGAATGCCGCGGATGGTGCCGTCGATCTGGTATTCGACCAGGTACTCGAGCCAGCCGCGGGTGAAGTTCGACATCTGCGGCCAGTCGTAGAAGCGCGGGTCCTTCAATGCCTTGACGGTGCTCTCGATCCGCAGCGTGCCCCCCTCCTGCGCCTCCTGCGCGCGGGCCTGCGGGGCGGCGGCGCCGATCAGGCCGTAGGCGGTGGCGGAGGCGACGCCGAGACTGGTGGCGCGGGCGAGGAACTCGCGCCGGGCCATGGTGCCCTGGACGACCTCGCGCGCGAAGTCACGGGCTGCGGGGTGGATGCACGTCTTGCGGCTCTGTGATGACACGTGGCGTTGCTCCTGTGATGCTGGAATTGCGGCCGGCGCACACTGGGCGGGCCGAGGGCCTGCCGCCGTCTCCCTTGTGGTCCCGCGTCGTCGGCGGGCCGTGGCGGCACTCATCATAAGACATAGGCGCGACGGCGGCGGGGCAAGGGCAAAAGGCGCCAGGGTCTCGCGTTCGGCCGTGGCGCGGGAACGGTCAGGCGGCCGTCGGTGACGGCTCGCCGTGGGCGCCGCGGGTGAGGTCGAGGAACACGTCCTCGAGCCGCGGCTCGACGGTGGCGATGTCGCGGATGCCGACCGAGGCGGCGGTCAGCGCCTCGAGCACGTCCTCGGCCGAATGGCGTGAGCGGTGCCAGGTGAAGGCCAGCGTGCCGTCGTCGCGGCGGTCGAGCTCGATCCCCGGCGGCAACGCGATGTCGGCGTCGCCGCGCGGGGTCACCACCAGCGTCTTGCGGTCGGCGCGGGCGACGAGCGCGCGCGTCTCGTCCTGCACCAGCACCCGGCCCCGGTCGATGATGGCGATCTCGTCGCACATCGCCTCGGCCTCCTCGAGGTAGTGCGTGGTGAGGATGATGGTCATGCCCTCGTCGTTGAGGCGGCGGACGTTCTTCCACAGCGTCTGGCGCAGCTCGATGTCGACGCCCGCGGTCGGCTCGTCGAGGACGAGGACGCGGGGGGAGTGCACCAGCGCCTTGCCGAGGAGCAGGCGCCGCTTCATGCCGCCCGAGAGGTTGCGGGCGTAGGCGTCGGCCTTGTCGGAGAGGCCGATCATCGCGAGGATCTCGTCGGTGCGCCGCTCGCGCCGGGG
>CAYMRW010000551.1:0-1651 GCA_964392825.1 uncultured Rhodobacterales bacterium | reverse complement strand
GCGTCGGTCGAAGTGAACTTCATCGGTGTGGATCGCGAGCCCGGTTTCGTGCCTCGGCCGCAACGCTAACCATAGGGTGCCAATCCTACAAGAACCCGTCAGAGCTTATCGACAAGCTTGGGGGCTTCGGGTAGGCCCGCCGCCATGAACCGTCCGACGATGACAGGTGTATCCAGTGACCCCGGCGGACGAGGAGAGGGGAGCAGTATGAAGGCTGAGACGTTTCTGCCCGACGACTACCGTCCGGCAGAAGACGAACCGTTCATGAACGCGCGTCAGACCGAGTATTTCCGCCGCAAGCTCATCACTTGGAAGAACGACCTGCTCGACGACAGCAAGCTGACGATCGAGGGCCTGCAGGACAGCAGCCGCAACATCCCCGACATCGCCGACCGCGCCAGCGAGGAGACCGACCGCGCGCTGGAGCTGCGCACCCGCGACCGCCAGCGCAAGCTCGTCGCCAAGATCGACGCGGCGCTCCGGCGGATCGACGAGGGGGAGTACGGCTACTGCGAAAAGACGGGCGACCCGATCTCGCTGAAGCGGCTCGACGCGCGGCCGATCGCGACGATGAGCCTCGAGGCGCAGGAGCGGCACGAGCGCCGCGAGAAGGTGCACCGCGACGATTGAGAAAGCCGGGGCGCGCCCGGCAGACGGCACGCCGTTCGCGGGGCCGGTGACGATCGTCGGGGCCGGGATCGCCGGCCTCACCACCGCCGTCGCGTTCGCGCGCCGGGGCTTTCCGGTGACCGTGCTCGAACGTGCGCCGGCGCTGGCCGAGGTCGGCGCCGGCATCCAGATATCCCCGAACGGCCTCGCGGTGCTGCGCGGCCTCGGCCTCGACGGCGCGGCGCGGGAGGCCGGGCTGCAGGCCGAGGCGGTGGAGCTGCGCCGTGCCGAGGACGACCGCCTGGTGGTCCGCATGGACGTCGCCCCGCGGCCGTGGCTCTTCCTCCATCGTGCGCGGCTGCTCGACGTTCTGCACGGGGCCGCCCGTGCCGCGGGCGTCACGATCGAGACCGGGACGCAGGTCGAGGGCATCGCCGAGGCCAACGGCTCGGTCGAGCTGCGGCTGACCGCGGGGCGCCTGCGCGCGGCGCCGTTCGTCGTCGGTGCCGACGGGCTGCGGGGCCGGCTGCGCGCCGCCGTCGCGGGGGCGGCGGAGGCGCGCTTCACGGGACAGGTCGCCTGGCGCGCCGTCGTCGAGGGGGACGGGCCGGCTGTGGCGGAGGTGCACATGGCCCCGGGGCGCCACGTCGTCACCTATCCCCTGCGCGGGGGGCTGCGGAACGTGGTCGCGGTCGAGGAGCGGCGTTCATGGCTCGCCGAGGGCTGGTCGACGCCGGGCGACCCCGCGGAACTGCAGCGCCGGTTCGCAGGCGTTTCGCCGCGTCTCGCCGACCTTCTCGCGGCCGTGCGCGAGACGCATGTCTGGGGTCTCCACCGACATGCCGTGCCGCGCCGCTGGCACGGGTGCCGCATCGCCCTCGTCGGCGACTGCGTGCATCCGACGCTGCCGTTTTTGGCGCAGGGCGCGAATCTCGCGCTCGAGGACGCATGGGCGCTGGCGGAGGAGGTGGCCGCGCGCCCCCTCGCCGAGGCGCTGCCGGCCTACGCGGCGCGGCGCCGCGCGCGGGCGGCGCGGGTGGTC
>CAYMRW010000550.1:0-1654 GCA_964392825.1 uncultured Rhodobacterales bacterium | reverse complement strand
CGTCGACGCCTTCCATGCGCTCGAGCGGCTGCTCGGGACCGAGCACGCCTGAGCGCGGATCGTTCGCCCTTGGCGGCGCCGCCGGCAGGCCCGGTCGTGCGGCGCCGGTCTGACGCGGGCGGCTTCGAGAGACGCGCAGGCGGAGGGCGGCCGACAGAGATCCACCTCTCCCACCGTCAGGTCCCGTGCGGAGGGCTGCGCAGACCGAAGGGCGCAGGGGAAACCGCTCCGGATCGGCCCAAAGAAACGGCGGACACAGCCTTGGCATTGCGGACCGCGGCCGCGGCACGGCCGGGGGAAATCACGTCCGGCAAGCCGATAGAGGTCGCTAGGCAGCCACAGCGAGATGCCGGAACCGGCGTCGACGAGCGCGCGGCGATGGCGCGGTCGCGGATCGCCCGTCGAGCCGCGGCGACGGTCGATGACGGGATGACGAGCTTCGGGGACGATGGACAATCGGGCGACCGTCTGTGAGATGCGGTCTCGATTGCCCTGCCTTGGCGTGAGGCCGATGCCTCTGGCGCGACCGGAACCCCGACGATACCGAGGCGGCTCGGGCGACCCGCCGCAGCGAACGGCGTGCTCGTTCGGCGCCCGCCGTCCCGGTGTCGCGGACCGTAGGGATCATCGCACTCCGATCTCGGCGAGGGCGGCTTCGAGGCGGGGGGGCAGGACGTCGGCGGAGCGGCCCGCGGGCAGGTCGGCCGGGGCGTCGGCGGCGGGGAGGTAGCGCCAGCCCTGGAACGGTCGCCTGGTCCGGGCTTCGACGCGGATCACGGCGGGGTCCAGGACGATGCCGCAGCGGGCGATGCCGTCGCCGCGGTCGACCTCCTCGAGCCGCAGGATGCTCTGGCGCGCCAGCAGCACGCCCTTGAACACCCAGTAAAGCGAGCCGCCGTCGAGGAGCTCGCCTGCACGGCGGGGCCACATCCGGGTCACGTGGCGGGGCAGGCCGTCGGCCGCCTGCGTGCGTCTCTGCCGCTGCCAGGCGCCGAGGTCGTCGGTCGTCTCGGCACCGACGCAGAGCTTGATCAGGTGGAGCGAACCGCGATTCCCCATACGCCCCAGCGTCCGACAAGGGATGGGGTTCCGCAAGGCGTCGAAACGCCATATGGTGTTATCCCCGACGTCATGTCGGATCCCCTGAGAGTTGCCCACAGGAGCGTTCGCCGATGTCTCGCTTCGCCGCCCCCATCGCCGAGCAGATCTGGGACCTGAAATACCGGCTCAAGGACGCGGACGGCACGCCCATCGACGGCGGCGTCGAGGACACCTGGCAGCGGATCGCCCGCGCTCTCGCGTCAGTGGAGGACGCGCCGTCGCGGTGGGAGGACGAGTTCTACGCGGCGCTCGAGGACTTCCGGTTCCTGCCCGCCGGCCGCATCACCGCCGGTGCGGGCACGGACCGGAGCGTGACGCTCTTCAACTGCTTCGTCATGGGCACCATCCCCGACAGCCTCGAGGGCATCTTCCAGGCGCTGAAGGAGGCGGCGCTGACGATGCAGCAGGGCGGCGGCATCGGCTACGACTTCTCGACCATCCGGCCGCGGGGAGCGCCGGTCAAGGGCGTGGCGGCGGACGCCAGCGGGCCGCTGTCGTTCATGGACGTCTGGGACGCGATGTGCCGGACGATAATGTCCGCCGGCTCGCGCCG
>CAYMRW010000549.1:0-1658 GCA_964392825.1 uncultured Rhodobacterales bacterium | reverse complement strand
CCCCCCGGTCGCCCGCGGCGCGCCCGAGGGCGGAGGCGAGGCTCGCGGCCGTCGCCGAGCCTCGAAACCCGAACCCCGCGACGATCATCGGCGCGCACCCCTCCCCGGGGCGGGGCGGCCGCCGCCGGTTCGGCACCGGCGCCCTTCCGGGCGGCCCCGCCGGGTCTGGGCGACAGGGCCCGAGCTCGCGGATCGGCGGACCGCCGCCGCACCAGTTCCCGCACCGGTTTCCGTCACGCCGCCATCCGCCGGGCGCGCAACGCTGCCCGCAATCCCGGTGGTTCCGCCGGGTGACCGGCGACGTGGGACGACCATGACGGCACCGCGCCTGCGAACGAGGCTCGAGCGGCCCGACCCAAACCCGCCCACCGCGAATGGAGCCCCCGCCGTCCTTCCGGCCGCCGCCCCCTGTCGATGTCGCATCCCACCCTTCCGGGAGAGGGGTTCCGGGGCGATTGGCATGGGCGTGCACGGCGTCCGCTCGCCGGGTTTTCGATGCTGGCCCGCAGCCCCTTCGCGCCCCGGTTCGGGTCCGTGCGGGATCGAACCGGCACCCTGTCGGTGCCGCCGCGACGGTGGCTGCACCTCGGCAGGTCGAACGGGCCGGAACCGGCCCCGGCGGGCCGGCGTGGGCGGGGATGCCCGGCCCCGGACGGTTCGACCGACGGCAGAGCGATGCGTCGCCCGGGCGGTTGCAGCGAGCTCATCGCTCGACGCTCCACTGCACGATGGGGCGGGCCGCGCGCCAGCCGCGCCGGGGGCCGAGCGGTTCCGCCCGAGCGAGTTCGATCCGCATTAGCTCGCCGCCGGCGCGCGCCTGCCATTCCGCCAGCAGCGCCTCGGATTCGAGGGTGACGGCGTTGGCGACGATGCGGCACCCCGGACCGATCTCGGCCCAGAGTCGCGTCAGCAGGTCCCCGGAAAGGCCGCCGCCGACGAAGACGGCGTCGGGCGGCGCCAGCCCTTCCAGCGCCTCTGGGGCGCGGCCGCGGACGACCTCGAGCCGGTCGACGCCGAGCCGGTCGGCGTTCCGCCGGATGCGATCTGCGCGATCCTCGCGCGCCTCGATCGCCACCGCTTCCATCCGCGGATGCGCGAGGAGCCATTCGATCGCCACCGAGCCCGACCCGGAGCCGACGTCCCAAAGCCGTTCGCCCGGGCGCGGCGCCAGGGCCGAAAGGGTCAGCGCCCGCACCGGGTGCCTGGTGATCTGCCCGTCGGTCTCGAAGAGCGCGTCGGGCCGGCCGGCGGCGACCGGGACGACGGTGCCGTCCCCCGCGGCCTCCATCGCCGCGCAGACCGGATGCGCGACGTCCGTGAGGTCGTAGGCGCGCGCAGGGATCGTGCGAACGCGCGCGCGCGGGCCGCCGAGGGCCTCCATGACATGCAGGTGCGTGTCGCCGAAGCCGCCCGCGTCGAGAAACGCGGCGAGCGAGGCCACCGCGTCGCCGTCGCGGAGGAGCAGGATCGCCCGGGTTCCGGGGGCGAGGTGCGGGGTCAGCCGCGCGAGCGGTGCGGCGTGAAGGCCGAGGCAGAGCGTGGTCTCGAGCGGCCACCCGAGCCGTGCCGCGGCGAGCGCGAACGTCGACGGCGCGGGCAGGGCGCGCCAGCTGCCCGCGGGCAGGGTCCGGGCCACGACGCTGCCGGCGCCGAACCAG
>CAYMRW010000548.1:0-1661 GCA_964392825.1 uncultured Rhodobacterales bacterium | reverse complement strand
ACCGGGGGTCGCCCGGCGGGGGCATCGAACCCCCGCCGGACGAGCGCGACCGTCATCGCGCCACAGGGGACGTCCGGGCGGGGTCCCGGCGCCGCCGATCCCGTGGGCCGCGCCGGGCCTGCGGCGTCCCCGGCATCGTCCCCCATGACGCGTGCCGACGGGGCGCGACCCCAGACGTGGAGGCCGTCGCCGAATTGGCTCTCCTTCACGTCGCAGACGAAGCGGTCGATGCGGCCCACCGCCTCCGCCGAGGCAGCACCGGCCCCGAGCCCCAGATCGGCCTCAATGCCGGTGCCCTGCGCCTCCTCGCGAATGTCGGCGATCAGGCGGTCGCGGCGCCGCGGGTCGAGGCCGTCGGCGTTCGAGAACTCATCGAGGAGCCCTTCGAGGCGGGCGAGCCGCGCCGGCGTTCCGCTGCGGCGGAGGGGCGGCGGCACGTGGCCGAGCGTCACCGCGCCGATGCGCCGCTTGGCCTGCGCCGCCTCGCCCGGGTCGTTGACGATGAACGGGTAGATCACCGGGATGTCGCCCGCGAGCGCCTCGGGCCAGCAGGTCTCCGACAGTGCCACGGCCTTGCCGGGCAGCCACTCGAGGGTGCCGTGAGCGCCGATGTGGACCATCGCGTCGGCCTGCCCGCGCAGCCAGAAGTAGAAGGCGACGTAGCCATGGCGCGGCACGCGGCCGAGGTCGTGGTACTGCCCTGCACGGTCGGCGGCATCGCCCCGCTCGGGCTGCAGCGCCACGAGCGCCGATCCGCGGCGGACTACGGCGAAGCGGAAGGCGTCGCGAGCGACGGCGGGGTCGTCCTCCGGTCGCCCCCAGGCGCGGTCGAGGTCCTCGCGCAGCTTCGCCGGAAGGCCCTCCAGCGCCGCGCGGTAGGCGGCGAGCGGCCATGTCTCGCGCGCCGCGAGCGCTTGCGCCAGCGGCTGCCCGGGGGCCACGCGGTAGCCGGCGCCGGCGAGGTCGGAGAGGATCGCCTCGGCCGAAGCGAGGGCGTCGAGGCCGACGGCATGCGCCATCTGCCACTCCCGGCCAGGGTAGGTCGAGAGCACCAGCGCCGGTCGCCGTTCCGCCGCCGGGCGGGCGGCGAGCCGGGTCCACCCCGCGACCCGGGCGGCAATCGCCTCGATCCGGTCCTTCCGGGGGGCGTGCACGGTGCGCGCGAACTGCAGCGAGGGGTCGCGCGTGCCCGGCGCCTTGAACGAGGCGACGCCGGCGAACAGGCGGCCGTCGACCTCGGGCAGGACCACGTGCATGGCGAGGTCGGCGGGGGAGAGGCCGCGCTCAGCGTCGGCCCAGTCCGCCTCGGTGGCGGTGGAGAGCGCGACCTGGAACACGGGGACGCCGGCGGCGTCGAGCGGCGAGGCGCCGCCGTCGCGGCCGGAGAACGCCGTGGCGTTGACGACGGCCACCGGCGCCAGGGACCGGAGCTGACGGGAGAGCCAGCGGGCCGCGTCGGGCGCCTTGAGCGAGGGCGCGAAGAGACCGGCAACGGCGAAGCCGCGGGCGCGGAGCGCCGCGGACAGAGCCTCGACCGGGGCGAGGTCGGCCGCGGTCACATAGGCGCGGTAGAAGGTCAGGGCGATGAGCGGACGCGCCACGACCGGGCGGGCGGCGAGCGGGCCCAGGAGCGCCGCCGCCCCGTCCATCAGCTCGGCCGG
>CAYMRW010000547.1:0-1664 GCA_964392825.1 uncultured Rhodobacterales bacterium | reverse complement strand
AGCCACGTCGCCGAGAGCGGCGCGACGCTGGTCGAGTACGCCACCCCCGACGAGACGCTAGCCGCGGTCCGCAACGGCGAGGTCGATGCGGTGCTGGCAGATCGCGACTTCCTGGTCCCCGTGGTCGACGAGTCGGGCGGCGAGCTGACCTTCGCCGGCGAGGACGTGTCGCTCGGCGGCGGTATCGGCATGGGCTTCCGCGAGAGCGACGCCGAGCTTCGCGACCGGTTCGACGCCGTCATCGGCGAACTGAAGGCCGACGGCACCCTGAACGAACTCATCGTCAAGTGGTTCGGCGAGAACGCGACCACCTACGAGTGACGCAGGCGGCGGCCACCCGTCCCCCGGCCCGTCGCGTCGTGGCCGGGGGTCTTGACGCAACGCTCCGGGGTGGCCGCTGATGTTCGGCTTCTGCGCCGAGCCGGGTACGCTCGACACCCTGTCGTGGATGGCCTGCTACCTGACGAGCGGCAAGCACTTCGCCTTCTACGCCTCGTTCGGAACGGTGCTCGTGCTGCTGGCGGTGACGGCCCCGATCGCGCTGGCGTTCGGATTCGCCGGCGCCGTCGCGGCCCGATCGCGGATCGCGCCGCTGCGCTGGCTCGGCCGGGGCTACACTGCGATCGTGCGCGGCGTGCCCGACGTCGTGTTCTTCCTGTTCTTCGTGATCGCGCTCGACCAGGCGTTCGAATGGGTCCGTCACCAGGCACTGTGTCCCGGCTGGGACCAGCCGGTGCGGCAGGGCAGCGACTTCGTGGTCTGCGACCCCGCCAAGCTGCCGCTCTCGTCAGCGCCGCAATGGATCCATGAGGGGTACAACTTCTCGCTCGCCGTCCTGACCTTCGCCATCGTCTTCGGCGCGTTCGCCGCCAACGTCGTCTTCGGCGCAATGCGCTCGGTGCCGCAGACTCAGGTCGAAACGGCCGAGGCCTACGGCATGAGCGCAGGGCAGACCTTCTGGCGGATCGTCGTGCCGCAGATGTGGGTCTATGCGCTGCCGGGCCTCTCGAACCTCTGGATGATCCTCGTCAAGGCGACGCCGCTCCTGTTCCTCCTCGGCGTGGAGGACATCGTCTACTGGGCGCGCGAGCTCGGCGGCTCGAAGACGTCGGCCTTCACCTATCCGCACCCGGACTGGCGCCTCTGGTACTTCCTTGGCCTGCTCGCCTTCTACCTGCTGCTGACGCGGATCAGCGAGGTCGTGCTGGAGCGCCTGACGCGCCGCCTCAGTCGCGGACAGTCCGTCGCCAGCGCCCCCGGCGGGCGGGCGGTTGCGGCATGACCTGCCTCGAGACGATCCAGGCCTACGGCCTGCGCTCCATCGGCATCGGCGAGCGCCTGCTGCCACGGTCCGACTTCACGCTCTGCGACCAGTTCGTCCTCATCGGCTCGGGCCTCATCTGGAACGTCTACTTCGCAGTCGTCGCGCTTCTCCTCGGCTTCTTTCTAGCCACCGCACTGGCGGTCGCCAAGAACGCGTGGAGCCCCGTCCTGCGCAAGCCCGCCGAATGGTTCGTGTTCCTGTTCCGCGGCTCGCCCCTCTTCATCCAGTTCTTCCTCGCCTACGAGGCGCTGGTCCTGCTGCCACGCGCCGGCATCGACATCATGGGCATCACCGTCGAGACGGCCTGGACGACGCGGGCCTGGGCCGGCGCGCTGTTCGT
>CAYMRW010000546.1:0-1671 GCA_964392825.1 uncultured Rhodobacterales bacterium | reverse complement strand
CGCACGCCGCGGCGCTCGACGGCTACCGCGTGCTCTGCGTCGACTTCGATCCCCAGGCGACGCTGACGCACGCCATGGGTCTCGTCGAGGTCCGGGAGTGGGAGACGGTCTGGGGCATCATGTGCCGCGACCTGTGCCGCGAGGCGGACAGGATCACGGCGGCCTACGACGACCCTGACGACTGCCCCTACCCCTCCTCGGACGAACTGCCCGACGACATCCAGTCGATCGGCGCGCAGCGCGCCCAGGACTTCATCAAGGAGACCTGCTGGCCCACCATCGACATCATCCCCAGCTGCGCCAACGCCGCCTTCGTCGAGTTCGCCTCGGCCCAGTACCGCAGCCTGCACAAGGCCTGGTCGTTCTTCGGCTGCGTCGCCCGCTATCTCGACGAACTGCCCGACGACCAGTACGACCTCATCGTCTTCGACTGCCCGCCGGCGATCGGCTACCAGTCGCTGAACGCGGCCTTCGCCGCCGACATCCTCTACATTCCGTCGGGACCGGGCTACTGGGAGTACGACTCGACGACGTCCTATCTCGGACAGCTCGGTGATGCGCTGCACGACATTTCGGAGGGGTTCCAGGCGATCGCGGCCGAGGCCGGCATCGCGCTGCCGAAACGCTTCCGCGACGTGCGCGTGCTGATGACCCGGTTCGAGGCGTCGAACCCCTTGCACCAGGCGATGATGGACGCATTCCGCAACGTCTTCGGCGCCGACGTCTGCCAGAACGCCATCGAGATGACCCGCGCCGTCGAGCAGTCGGGGCGGTTCCAGATGTCGGTCTACGAACAGGACTACCGGCAGATGACGCGCGAGACCTGGAAGCGCGCGCGGCAGAGCTTCGACCGCGCCTACGAGGAGTTCCGCAACACCATGCTCGCGGCCTGGAAACTGGATCAGGTGCGGGAGGCCGCGGAATGAGCCCACGCAAGAACAAGTTCGGGATCGAGCCGACCGTGGTGCGCCCGCAGCCGCAGCCGCGCCAGCGGTCGACGGGGCCGATGGGCGCCGCCGCGCGCGAGGCGGCCGCGAGCCTCAGCGAGACGACCGAGGCCAAGCTCGAGCAGCGGCGCCAGAACGCCGAGGACGCGCGCGCGTACCGCGCGGCGCGCGAGGCGGGCAGGGTGCTCGTCACCATCCCGCTGGCCGAGGTCCGCACCGACGCCCTGCCGCGCGACCGGATGGAGCTCGAGGCGGCGGCGGCCTCCGACGAGATGGAGGAACTCAAGGCCTCGATCCGTGCCCGCGGCCAGCGCGAGCCGATCGAGGTCTGGCCCGAGGGCGAGGCCTACCAGCTCAAGAAGGGCTGGCGGCGGCTGACGGCGCTCGGCCAGCTCCTCGCCGAGACGGGAGAAGCGCGTTTCGCCACCGTCGTCGCCCGCCTCGCGGGGCCCGAGGACCGGATCGAGCGCTACGTCGACATGGTGGAGGAGAACGTCGTCCGCGAGGACCTGACCTTCGCCGAGATGGCGCAGGTGGCGATCCGCGCCGGCGACGACCCGGACGTCGAGGGCGACGCCGAGGCCATGGTCGGCCGTCTCTACGCCTCGCTGCACAAGATGAAGCGGTCCAACATCCGCGCCTTCGTCACCGTTCTGCAGGAGCTCGGCGGCGCGCTGCCGGCGCCGAAGGCGGTGTCGCGCGATCTCGGCGTCGAGGTGGCGCG
>CAYMRW010000545.1:0-1679 GCA_964392825.1 uncultured Rhodobacterales bacterium | reverse complement strand
CGGCGGCCGCGGCGCTTCCCCCGCCTCCGGCGCGGCGGCGCCGGTGCCGACGTCCGGCGCGGTGTCGGGCCGCATGAGGATGGCGAACTCCTCGGCCGATATGACGGTGACGTCGGCGACCTCGAGCGGCGGCAGCGGGTCGCGCGAGAAGGTGCCCGCGACGAGAAGGTACGTCAGCAGGACGACATGGCCCGCGGCCGAGACGATCCAGCCGAACCTCATCGCGCCCCGTCCCCGGCGCCCGCGCTGTCGCTCCGGGCCGTCACCGAGCTCAGCCGTCGCGGCCGTCGAAGCGCGGGCCGCCCGCCTCGGTCACGAGGCCGATGCTGCCGAAGCCGCCGGCGTTGAGCGCGCCCATGACCTGCGCCACCCGCGCGTAGGGGATGGCGCCGTCGGCCCGCAGGAAGACCTTGTCGTCGCGCCGCTCGGCGGCAATGGCGCGCAGCTGCGGCACAAGCTCGCCGTCGGCGACGTCCGTGGTCTGGATCTGCAGCCGGCCGTCCGCCGTGAGCGTCACCGTCAGCGGTTCCTCCCGTTCCGTCGGCAGCGCCTCGGCCGCCGTCTCGGGCAGCTCGACGGGCACGCCGACGGTCAGAAGCGGCGCCGCCACCATGAAGATGATGAGCAGGACGAGCATCACGTCGACGAAGGGCGTGACGTTGATCTCGGACATCGGCGTCGCCCGGCGGCGGCGCCGGCGGCCGCCGGCCGAGCCCTCGGACCGGATCGTCCCCGCGCCCATGTCAGGCCGCCTCTTCGAGCTGCCGGCCGAGGATCGTCGAGAACTCGTCGGCGAAGGCCTCGTGCCCGGCGACGATGCGGTCGGCGTCGGTGGAGAGCTTGTTGTAGAAGATCACCGCCGGGATCGCGGCGAGAAGGCCGAGACCCGTCGCGAGCAGCGCCTCGGCGATGCCGGGCGCCACCACGGCGAGGTTGGTGTTCTGCTGCTCGGCGATCTCGACGAAGGCGTTCATGATGCCCCAGACAGTGCCGAAGAGGCCGATGAAGGGCGCCGTCGAGCCGATCGAGGCGAGGATCGGCAGCCTGCGGGTCAGCCGCGCCTGCTCGCGCTGGATGGCGACGTCCATGGCCCGGTCGATGCGCGCCGTGGCGCCGGGGATCAGGCGACCGTCGTCACGGTGGCTGCGCGTCCACTCGCCCATCCCGGCGGCGAAGACGCGGTCGGGGCCGGCGGCGGGCTCGGGGCCGGTCCGCTCGTAGAGCTCGTCGAGCGGGTCGCCCGACCAGAACGCCGCCTCGAACCGCTCCGTCGCGGCCCGCGCGCGACGAAAGTCGAGGATCTTCTGGACGATGATCGCCCAGCCCCAGATCGAGGCCAGAACGAGGATCAGCATGACGAGCTTCACCGTCAGTCCCGCGCGGGCGAAGAGACCCCAGAGCGAGAAATCGACCGACTGCAGGGCCGCGAGCGTCTCGGTTTCCATGTGACCTGCTCTCTCGAAGGAACGGCCGCGTCTGCCGGCGGCCCGAATTGCGCGGCACCCTATATTATGTCGCCTCCGCCGCCAACAGAGTCGGTTCGGCACGGCGAGGGGGATCGGCCCCCGGGGCGGGAGCGGTCGCGCCCCGCATCAGCCCGGCCCACCCCGTTCGCTTCCCGCGCGGCGGGCCGGCGCCACGCGCGTTCGGCGGACGCCCGCGGAGCTAGCCGAGCGCGG
>CAYMRW010000544.1:0-1679 GCA_964392825.1 uncultured Rhodobacterales bacterium | reverse complement strand
ACCTCGGGCGTGACGCCGCGGCGGAGCTGACCCAGCATGTAGGTGGGCAGCGTGTCCTGGCCGGCGGACTTGACGATCTCGGTGATGATGACGTCGTCGAGCGAGATGATGAAGGCCAGCATCGCGCCCGCGATGATCCCGGGCATCATCAGGGGAAGCGTCACGCGCCGGAACGTCTGCCACGGGCTGGCGTAGAGGTCGGCCGCCGCGGTCTCGAGGCTGAGGTCCATGCCATCGAGCCGGGCGCGGATCGGCAGGTAGGCGAAGGGCACGCAGAAGGCGGCATGGGCGAGGATCAGGTAGCCGAGGCCGGTGTAGCCGGTCGCGCTCTTGATCCCGGCGAAGAAGATCAGGAGCGCCACGGCGGTGACGATCTCGGGGACCATCAGCGGCTGGTTGACCATGACGTAGATCGCGGTTCGGCCCCGGAACCGGCCCCGCCGCGTCGTCCCGAGCGCCGCCATCGTGGCCACCGTGGTCGCGATCGTCGCGGCGCAGGTGGCGATGACGAGCGAACGGAACGTGGCGCCCTGCACCTCCTCGTTCTGCCAGGCATAGCCGTACCAGCGCCACGAGAAGCCGCCCCAGACGGCGATGCTCTCGCTGTCGTTGAACGAAAAGACGATGAGCGTCGCGATGGGCAGGTAAAGGGCGGCGAAGGTCAGGACCGCGATCACAGCGAAGCCCGGCAGGCGGGCGGCGTCGAAGCTCCGCCTAGCCATCGTGCGAGGGCTCCGCGCGGGCCCGCGGGCCATCGGGGGCGGCGCCCGGCCGCCTATCCATGCGGGTCGTCCCGGCTCGATGCGCGCACGTAGACGAGGAGCGCCGCCATCACGATCAGCAGAAGCAGCATCGACAGCGCCGCCCCGAACGGCCAGTTCCGCCCCTGCCCGAACTGCAGCTCGATGAAGTTGCCGATCATCATGTTCTTGCCGCCGCCGAGTACGCGCGGCGTCACGTAGGCGCCGAGCGAGGGCACGAAGACGAGGATCGAGCCCGCGACGATCCCCGGTCGGACGATCGGCAGGACCACCCGGCGCAGGACCTGCCAGCGCCCGGCATAGAGATCGTAGCCCGCCTCGACGAGGCGGAAGTCCAGCCGGTCGATCGCGGCGTAGACCGGCAGCACCATCAACGGCAGGTAGACGTAGGCCATGCCGATCAGCACGGCGGTGTCGGTGTAGAGGATCTGGACGGGCTCGGCGACCAGTCCCGACCAGAGGAGCAGGGTGTTGAGGATGCCCTGGTTCCGGATCACCTCCATGATCGCGAAGGTACGGATCAGGAGGTTCGTCCAGAACGGGATGGTGATGAGGAAGAGCCAGAGCGCCCGCTGCCCCTGCGGCCGTGTGGCGATGAACCATGCCGTCGGAAAACCGAGCGCGAAGGTGATGGCGGTGGTCAGGATCGAGAGCTTGAGCGATCGCCAGAAGATCGACAGATGCGCGTCGGCCCAGCCGACGGTGCCGTCGAAGATGTCGCGCGCGAGAAAGATCGAGAACCACGCGTCGAGCGTCGGTTCCCACACCACGCCCGAGTATTCGCCGGGCTCGAGGAACGAGTAGACGAGCACGATCAGGAGCGGCCCCGACGCGCCGACGAGGAGGAGGACGAGCGCCGGGGCGGAGAGCAGCCACGCGGTGGCGGCGGGGCCGCGCACGCGTCGCCGCCGCGGCGTC
>CAYMRW010000543.1:0-1682 GCA_964392825.1 uncultured Rhodobacterales bacterium | reverse complement strand
GAAAGACGTTGTAGTGCACGTTGCCGTCGCCGAGGTGGCCGAAGACGTTGGCGCGGACCGGCCCGATCGCGGCGAGGTCGGCGCCCACGGCGTCGAGGAAATCGGGGATGGCGCCAAGCGGCAGGCTGACGTCGTGCGAGGCGATGGCGCCGATCTTGCGGTTGGCCTCGGGGATCAGCTCGCGCAGCGCCCAGAGGTCGGCGCGCTGCGCCTCGGACTGCGCGATCACCCCGTCGCTGGCGAGGTCCGCCTCGGCCGCGGCGGCGAAGATGCCCTCCAGCGCTTCGTCAGGATCCTGTCCCGCCGAGAGGCCGAGGTCGATCAGCACCGACCAGTCGGGCGGGGTCTCGAACGGCTGCGCCGGGCCGGTCCCGGTCTCTCTGAGGAAGCCGAAGGCGCGGCCCGAGATGAGCTCGAACGCCGAGAGCCCCTCCCCCACCTCGTCGCGGGCGAGGCCGAGCAGACGCAGCGCCGCGCGCGGATCCGGCACGACGAGGAGCGCGGCCCCGGTCCGCTGTGGACGGGGAAAGAGGCGCAGGGCCGCGGCGGTGATGACGCCGAGCGTCCCCTCCGACCCGATCAGAAGGGCGCGCAGATCGTAGCCGGTGTTGTCCTTGCGCAGGCGTCTCAGGCCGTGAAGGACGCCGCCGTCGGGCATCACCGCCTCGATCCCCAGCGTCAGCTCGCGCGCGTTGCCGTAGCGGAGGACGTTGACGCCGCCGGCGTTGGTGGCGAGGAGGCCGCCGATCCGCGCCGAGCCCTGGCTGCCGAGCGAGAGCGGGAAAAGGCGCCCGGCCTCCTCCGCGGCGCGCTGGATATCGGCGAGGACTGCGCCCGCCTCGGCCACGAGCACGTTCTCGTCGGGATAGACGCCCCTCACGGCGCGCATCCGCTCGAGCGACAGGACGACGGGCGGGGCGCCCTCGCCCTTGACCTGGCCGCCGACGAGGCCGGTGCCGCCGCCCCAGGGCACGATCGGCGTGCGCGTGCGGGAGGCGGCCCGCACGACCTCCGCCACCTCGTCCGTCGAGGACGGGGCGACGACGCAGGCGGCGCGGCCGTGCCAGAGGCCCCGCGGCTCTGTCAGGTAGCCCTCGGCATCGCGGAAGGCGGCAGGCGGCAGCACGTCCGCCAGCGCCTCCCGCAGCGTTGCGGCCGTGGTCACGGCTCGGCGAGGAAGCGCGGCTCGAGCACGACGACGGTGGGCCGCTCGGGCAGCGTGCGCAGGCTGACCTCGATCGCGGTGTCGCCCCGTCGCTCGACGGCGAACTCGTCCGACATGCCGTCGAGAAAGAGTTCGAGCGACACCGGCGAGAACCAGTGCATCGGGATGACGACGGACGAGCGCAGCCGTTTCAGGACCCGGATCATGGTCGGCAGGTCGAGGGTCAGGCCGCCGTCGACCGGGGCCATGACCACGTCGACGCGGCCGAGGGCGGCGTACTGCTGGTCGTCCGGCTCGTGGTGCAGATGCCCGAGGTGGCCGATGCAGAGCCCTTCCACCTCGAATACGAAGATGGAGTTGCCGTACCTTTCCACCCGCTCGCCGCCCCAGGCGCGGATGTCGGTCGGGACGTTGCGCACGAGCATCTCGCCGAGATCGAGATAGTGCTCGTTCGGCTCGCGTCCGTCGGCGCTCCAGCCCCTGAGGACGTGCGGGATCGCCGGGTCGGGCATCGCCG
>CAYMRW010000542.1:0-1696 GCA_964392825.1 uncultured Rhodobacterales bacterium | reverse complement strand
ACCAGCCAGCCGATCCCGGGGCCGGTCGTCGACTACTACCTCCACCTCCTCGAGGGCATCCCGCACGACCACGCGCGGCGCCGGCTCAGCCTGATGACCTGCTACGACGACACGCCGGTCTCGCTGACCGAGAAGATCCTCGCCCGACCGCGGATGCTCGAGCGGCTGCGGGACGAGATCGGCGACCCTTCGCGGGCGCATCTCACCTGCTTCAACGTGACCGGGCACGAGCGGGCGCTGGCAGTGCAGCTCGGCATCCCGCTTTACGGCTGCGACCCGGCGCTGGGGCATCTCGGCACCAAGAGCGGCGCGCGCACGATCTTCAAGCGAACGGGCATCCCGGTGCCCGATGGCGCCGAGGATCTGCGCGATGCCGGCGACGTCGCCGATGCGCTGGCCGCGGTGAAGCGACGCCGCCCGGGGCTCGACCGCGCCGTGGTCAAGCTGAACGACGGCTTCTCGGGCGAGGGCAACGCGATCTTCCGCTTCGACGGCGCGCCCGGGGGAGGCGACCTCGAGCCCTGGATACGCGACCGGCTGCCGCAGCTCGACTTCGTCGCGCGCGACCTCGACTGGCCCGTCTTCGAGGCCAAGCTCGAGGGCATGGGCGGCATCGTCGAGGCGTTCGTCGAAGGGCGCGGCAAGCGGACCCCTTCGGTGCAGTACCGCGTCGACCCGCTGGGCGAGCTCACTGTTGTCTCGACCCACGACCAGGTCATCGGCGGCGTCTCGGACCAGGTCTTCGAGGGGTGCCGCTTCCCCGCCGACAAGGCCTATCGCCTGGCGATCCAGGAGGCGGGCCAGGGTGCCGCCGAGGTCCTCGTGCGCGAGGGCGTGCTCGGCCGGTTCGGCATCGACTTCATCTCGGTGCCGGAGGACGGCGGCTGGACGCACTACGCGCTCGAGATCAACCTCCGCAAGGGCGGGACGACGCACCCGTTCCTGATGCTGCAGCACCTGACCAACGGCGCCTACGAGGCGACGACGGGGGTCTATCATTCGCTGTCGGGGCGGTCGCTCTGCTACTACGCGTCGGACAATCTGCAGGCGCCGCAGTACCGCGGCCTGACGCCCGAGGATCTCGTCGACATCGCCGTCGAGAACGGGCTGCACTTCAACGCCATCCGCCAGGAGGGGGTGGCGTTCCACATGATGGGGGCGCTGTCGAGCCACGGGAAGATGGGGCTGACCTGCGTCGGCGGCACCATGCCCCGGGCCGAGCGCCTGTACCGCGAGACCGTGGCGGCCATCGACCGCGCGACCGGAGCGGAATGACCGGTCGGCCGGGCCTTCTGTCGTCCGCCGAGGCGGGCTAAGGACGTGGGCGACACCGAGGGAGGGCCGCATGCGCACCGTCTACGTCAACGGCGAGTACGTCCCCGAAACCGAGGCCCGGGTCTCGGTCTTCGACCGCGGCTTCCTCTTCGCCGACGGCGTCTACGAGGTGACGTCGGTCATGGACGGCCGGCTCATCGACTTCGAGGGGCATGCGGCGCGGCTCGAGCGGTCGCTCTCCGAACTCGGCATGCGTTCGCCGGTCGGCCGTGACGACCTGCTCGGCATCCACCGCGAGCTCCTGCGCCGCAACGGCCTGACCGAGGGGATGGTCTACCTGCAGATCACCCGCGGCGCCGCCGACCGAGACTTCGCCTACCCGGACGCCGAGCCGACCATCGTTCTCTTCACGCAGGAGAAG
>CAYMRW010000541.1:0-1704 GCA_964392825.1 uncultured Rhodobacterales bacterium | reverse complement strand
CTTCACCCGCTCCACGAGGCCCATCCCCATCGCGCGCTTCGTCGCCCGCAATCGCCGCCATCCGCGCGATTTGAGCCCCCCTGCCGACCCGGCTCGCGACTTGGCGGGCGCCGGACTTTGAGGCTCCTCGACCCGCGGGCACGCGCGATCGGCGCCCCGTCGCCGTGACGCGGGCGAGGCGGGCGCGTTTCGGCGGGTCGGCGTTCGGACGTCGCAGGGACCGGCGCTTGCGTCGCGACCTGGCGCACCACATGCTGGTGAACGAGAGACGGGGAGAAGGGGATGGCGCCATCTGACGATGCCGGGACCGTGACGCAGGGGATCTTCGCGTCGCTCCTGCCCAGCGTCCTGCGCCTGTCTCTGGCGCCTCTGCTCCTGCCCCTCGCCGTCGCCGCGAACGGTCTGCCGCCCCCCGTCACCGACGAGATGTTCGTCACGGCATCGGCCGAGGAGGTGGAGCTCGGGCGGCTTCTGTTCTGGGACCCGATCCTTTCGGGCAACCGCAACATCTCGTGCGGGACGTGCCACCATCCGCGGTTCGGTACCTCGGACGGCGTGTCGCTCGGCCTCGGCGAGGGCGGCGCGGGCCTCGGTCCCGACCGCCGTGCCGATCCCGCGAACCTGCCCGAGCAGCGGCTGCCGCGGAACGCCTCGGCGCTCTTCAACCTCGGCGCGCACGAGTTCAGCGTGCTCTTCCACGATGGCCGGGTCGAGTCGGACCCGTCGCGGCCATCGGGCCTGCGCACCCCGCTCGAGGACGAGATGGTCGTGGGGTTTTCGAGCGTGCTGTCGGCGCAGACCATGTTTCCGGTGCTGTCGCAGGACGAGATGGCCGGGCACTATTCCGAGAACGAGGTCGCCGCCGCCGCGCGTCGCGGGCTCATCACCGGACCCGGCGGCGCGTGGGACCTGATCGCGCGCCGGATCGCGGATATCGAGGCCTACGACCGAGCCTTCGCGGCCGTCTACCCGCATGTGGCCGACGGCGCGCCCATCGCCTTCACCGACATCTCGAACGCCGTCGCTGCCTTCATCGCTGCTGAATGGCGGAGCGATGACAGCCCCTTCGACGCCCACCTCCGCGGCGAGGTTCCGCTTGCGGGCGACGCGGCCGCGGGGATGACCTTGTTCTACGGCGCCGCCGGATGCGTCACCTGTCACGCAGGGCCGTTCCAGACCGATCACCGCTTCCATGCGACCGGGCAGGTGCAGATCGGGCCCGGCAAGGCGGCGCGGTTCGAACGCCATCGCCGCGACGAGGGGCGAATGCGTGTGACCGGCCGCCCCCAGGACGCCTACGCGTTCCGCACGCCGTCGCTCCGGAACGTCGCGCTGACCGCGCCCTACGGCCACGCCGGCGCCTTTGCGACGCTTGCGAGCTTCCTGCGGCACCACGCCGATCCGGCACGCGACTACGCGCCGGAGGCGATCCTGCCGCCCCTCGCCGGTTCGGACGACTACGCGCCCCTCGCCGACGCGGGCGAGGTTGCGGCGATCCGCGCCGCGGCCACACCGGCGGCGGCGCTCGGCGACAGCGAGATCGCGGCGCTCGTCGCCTTCCTCGACAGTCTCACGGGCGCCACGGCGCGGGCCTCTTCGCCGCCCGCGACGGTGCCGAGCGGGCTGCCCGTCGACCGCTGAGGCGGGAAAGGCTGATCCGCAGCGGACGTCGCCTCATGGTCTGCCCCTCCGCCCGGCCGTGGC
>CAYMRW010000540.1:0-1705 GCA_964392825.1 uncultured Rhodobacterales bacterium | reverse complement strand
GGCACCTCGTCGTGACCGGCGGGCTCGGCTTCGTCGGCATCCCCTTGCGCGTCGGCCGGCCGCCTGAGATCACCGTGATCGACATCAGCGGAGGGGAATCATGACCGACATCGTCATCCTGGGCGGCGCACGCACCGCCATCGGCACCTTCGGCGGCGCGCTCGCCTCCACCCCTCCGATCGAGCTGGCGACCGTCGCCGCCGAGGCGGCGCTGGAGCGCGCGGGGGTCGAGGCCGGACAGATCGGTCAGGTGGTCTTCGGCCACGTCATCAACACCGAGCCGCGGGACATGTACCTCTCCCGCGTCGCCGCGATGCAGGCGGGCGTGCCAGAGACCGTGCCGGCGATGAACGTGAACCGGCTCTGCGGCTCGGGTGCGCAGGCGGTCGTCTCCGGGGTGCAGGCGTTGAGCCTCGGCGACGCCGACTTCGCCCTGGTCGGCGGGGCCGAGAGCATGAGCCGGTCGCCCTACGCGCTTCCCGCCGCCCGCTGGGGGCAGAAGATGGGCGACGTCGAGGCGCTCGACATGATGCTCGGCGCGCTCTCCTGCCCCTTCGGCACCGGACACATGGGCGTCACCGCCGAGAACGTCGCGGCCGAGCACCAGATCACGCGCGAGGCTCAGGACGCCTTCGCCCTGCAGAGCCAGGAGCGGGCGGCCGCGGCCATCGACGCGGGCCGGTTCGACGGGCAGATCGTCGCCGTCGAGGTCCGCGTGAAGCGCGAGAAGGTCCCCTTCGCCCGCGACGAGCACCCCAAGGCCACCACCGCCGACAAGCTCGCCGGCCTCAAGACCGTGTTCAAGAAGGACGGCACCGTCACCGCCGGCAACGCTAGCGGCATCAACGACGGCGCCGCCGCCCTGGTGCTGGCGCGCGCCGAGGCGGCGGAGAAGGCGGGCCTCAGACCGCAGGCGCGGATCCTGGGCTACGCCCATGCGGGCGTGCGGCCCGAGGTCATGGGGATCGGCCCGATCCCGGCGGTCGAGCGACTGATGGAGCGCACCGGGCTCTCGGCGGGCGACTTTGACGTGATCGAGTCGAACGAGGCCTTCGCGGCGCAGGCGCTCGCGGTGAACAAGGGCCTCGGCCTCGACGCCGACCGGGTGAACCCGAACGGCGGTGCCATCGCCCTCGGCCATCCGGTGGGGGCCACCGGCGCCATCCTCTGCGTCAAGGCGCTGGCCGAACTCGAACGGACGGGCGGCCGCCGCGCCCTCGTCACCATGTGCATCGGCGGCGGCCAGGGCATCGCGATCGCGCTCGAACGCGGCTGAGGGGGGAGCGGCCCCCGCGGGCGCCGCTCCGGCAGGCACTAGGCTAGGGGATCCTGCGCCCCCGGGCGCCGTTCGCGAAGCGGCGCGCGAGCAGGGTTCCGCCGCTTCGAGGGCCGGCGCCTAATCCTCGCCGAGAATGCGCAGGAACGCCGGCCCGAACCGCTCCGCCCGTTGCGGCCCCATGCCGGAGATCCGCGCGAGCGCCTCGAGCGTGCGTGGCCGCCTCTCCGCCACGAGCCGCAGGGTCCGGCTGTCGAGCGTCATCGGCCGGTCCGTCCCGTTCTCGCCGCGGATCAGATCGCGCTGCGCGGCGTGCAGGCGGTCGAAGGTCGCCGCGGCCGGAACCCCGGCGAGGCGCCGTCGGTGCGGATGCTGCGCGGCCGGCGTCTCACCCGTGACGACGGCCAGGAACTCGCGCCCGTAGCGGTC
>CAYMRW010000539.1:0-1705 GCA_964392825.1 uncultured Rhodobacterales bacterium | reverse complement strand
CGCCTGGTCGCCGCGGCGGCGCCCTCGGGCCTGGCGCTCGCCGCGGCGCCGGAGGCGGACGGGACCGCGCGGCATCCGACCTTCGGCCTTTGGCCGGTGGCGCTGCGCGACGACCTCGCCGATGCGCTCGCCCGGGGCGTCCGCAAGGTCGTCGTCTGGACCGACGCGCACGGCGCCGGCACCGCGGTCTTCGACGACCCCCGCGCCTTCTTCAACGTCAACACGCCCGAGGATCTCGGGACCGCCCGCGGGATGCTGGCGGCGGCGTCGTGAAGGTCTGGGGCGTGACCGGCTGGAAGAACGCCGGGAAGACCGGCCTCGTCGAGCGTCTGGTCGCGGAATTCGTCGACCGCGGGCTCAGCGTCTCGACGCTCAAGCACGCGCATCACAGCTTCGACGTCGACCAGCCGGGGCGCGACAGCCACCGCCACCGCGAGGCCGGTGCCACAGAGGTGCTGCTGGCGTCGACCCGCCGCTGGGCGCTGATGCACGAGCTGGGCGGCGCCGACGAGCCGCCGCTCGCGGATCTGCTCGGGCACATGGCGCCTGTGGATCTGATCCTCGTCGAAGGGTGGAAGCGCGACCGGCATCCCAAGGTCGAGGCGCACCGCGCCGCCGCCGGGCAGCCGCTGATCGCGCCGGGCGATCCGACGATCCGCGCCGTCGCCTCGGACTGTCCCGTCGCGACCGATCGGCCGGTCCTGCCCCTCGACGACACCCGCGCGGTGGCGGACTTCATCGCGGCCGAGCTCGCTTTGTGACCGGGTTCGACTCGTTTGCCGTCGTCGACTGGTCGGGCGGCAACGACACCGGCCCGAAACCCCGCAAGGACGCCATCTGGGCCGCGGTCGCGACCGGGGCCGGGGGCGCGCCGCCCGTCTACCTGCGCAACCGGCAAGTGGCCGAGACGTGGCTTTCCGACCTGATCGGGGGCGCCGTGGCCGAGGGCCGCCGGCTGCTCCTCGGCTTCGACTTCCCGTTCGGCTTTCCGCGCGGCTTCGCGCAGGGTCTCCTCGGCCGCGACGACCCCCTGGCGCTCTGGGATCTGGTCGAGGGCCAGCTCCGCGACAGCCCGTTGGGCAACGACCGCTTCGCGCTCGCAGGCAGGCTCAATGCGGCGTTCCCGGGCGTCGGGCCGTTCTGGTTCAACGCCGGCAGGGACGAGGTGGAGGGCCTGCCGCGGCGAGGGCGGGAGCGGACCGCGACCGGCCTGCCCGAACGACGGTTGGTCGAGGAGCGGGCTCGGGGCGCCTTCACCTGCTGGCAGCTCGGCGGCGCCGGTGCCGTCGGCTCGCAGGCGCTCACCGGCATGGCGACGCTGGCGCGGCTCCGCCGGCGCTTTCCGGGGCATGTCGCGGTCTGGCCGTTCGGGCCGCTCGATCGGCCCGTGGCCTTCGTCGAGGTTTGGCCCTCGCTTCTCGCCCCCGTTGTCACAGCCGAGACGGGGCCCGGGGACATCCGCGACGCGGTGCAGGTCCGGGTGCTGGCGCGCGTGCTCGCCGAGATGCAGCGCGCCGGGACGCTCGCGCCCGCCCTGAATGCCGTGCCGGATCCGGCCCGGCGCGCCGAGGGCTGGATCCTCGGCGTCGGGGCCGAGGCTGCGCTCGCCGACGCCGCATCGCGGTCCGCGCCGGCGCTGCCGGGCGGCGTCCGCTGGACGCCCGTCGGCGAGGCCCTCGAGCGGCTTCGAGACCTTGCCGGCTGC
>CAYMRW010000538.1:0-1711 GCA_964392825.1 uncultured Rhodobacterales bacterium | reverse complement strand
TTGCCCTTGCCGCCCATGAGCACGCGCAGCTGTTCCTGCCCGCGCCGCATGATCTCATCGATCTCGGGGATCTGCGGGCCGTCGCCGCCGGGCCTGCGCGGTCCGCCGCCCCGTCCGTCGTCGCCGCCGCCGCCACTCGGACGTCGCGGCCCGCCGCCCCAGGGTCCTCCGCTATTGTTGGCCACAGTGCAGATCTCCGTCTGTCGTGTCATGAATGCTTCAGGTACCTACGGGCTGGCCGCGCCAATTCAAGCTGTTCGGACCGGGTCCCGCATCGTCACGATCTCCTCCGCCACGGTCGGATGGACCGCCACGGCGCGATCGAAATCCTCCTTGGTCAGGCCCGCCTTCACCGCCACCGCCGCAAGCTGGATCATCTCGCCCGCGTCCGGCGCGACGATGTGACAGCCTAGCACGCGGCGCGTCTCGGCGTCGACGACGAGCTTGAAGAGAACCCGGTCGCCGCGGCCGACGAAAACGTTCTGCATCGGCCGAAAGGAGGTGCAGTAGACCTCGATCCGGTGCATTTCGGCCGCCTCATCCTCGGTCAGGCCCACCGTCCCGAACTCCGGCTGAGTGAAGATCGCCGAGGCCACGTTCGCGTGATCGGGCTTTCTCGGGCTGCCGCCGAACTCGGTATCGGCGAAGGCATGCCCCTCGCGGATGGCGACGGGGGTCAGCGGTATGCGGTCGGTGACGTCGCCCACCGCCCAGATCGACCGCACGTTCGATCGCGACCATTCGTCCACCCGGATCTCCCCACGCCGGCCAAGCTCCACCCCCGCCTCCTCGAGCCCCATGTCGGACGTGTTGGGCGCGCGGCCGGTGGCGAACAGCACCTCGTCGAAGGTCTCTTCCCGTCCCGAGCTCGCCTTGACCCAGATGCCGTCGTTGCGCCGCTCGATCTGCAACACGTCCGTGCCCAGGTGCAGGTCGATGCCCGAGGCGATGTGCAGCTCCATCAGGTGCCCGCGCGCCTCGTCGTCGAAGCCGCGCAGGATCGAGGCGCCGCGGTGCCACTGGCTGACCGCGGTGCCCATGCCGTTGAAGATGCCAGCGAACTCGCAGGCGATGTAGCCGCCGCCGACGATCAGCAGCCTTCGCGGCCGTTCCTCGAGCAGGAACACGTCGTTCGAGGTGATGCCGAGATTGCAGTTCTCCACCTGCTGCGGCAGCGTCGGGTGCCCGCCAGTGGCGATGAGGATGCGCTCGGCCGTCGCCGAATGGCCGTCGGCCAGGACGACGCGATGCGGGCCGTCGAGACGAGCCCGCGTGTCGAACACGGACACCTCGGCTCGGGCGAGGTTCTCCCGATAGATCGCCTCGAGACGCATGAGTTCGGCATCGAGGCTTCGGCGAAAGCCCTGCCAGTCGAACCCGCCCGCCGTCACGTCCCACCCGTAGGCGGCGGCGTCGTCGAACGCCTTCCGGTACTTGGAGGCATAGACCATGTGCTTTTTCGGGACGCAGCCGCGGATCACGCAGGTGCCGCCCATCCGGTACTCCTCCGCCAGCGCCACGCGGGCACCGTGCTGCCCGGCGATCCGCGCGGCGCGAACGCCGCCGGAACCGCCGCCGATGACGAAGAGGTCGTAGTCGTACTCCATCCGTGCCTCGTTGTTCAGGGGGCCACCGGCCCTCTCGCCGGCACGACGATCTCGGTCGTCCCGTCCTCGTGACCAACGATCATGGTGTCGCAGAGGCCGATGAA
>CAYMRW010000537.1:0-1715 GCA_964392825.1 uncultured Rhodobacterales bacterium | reverse complement strand
GCGGATGCGGCTGTTCTTGGGCAGGGTCAGTTGGACCACGCGATATCCTCCGTCAGTCGTCCCGTCGCGGCGAGCCGGCGCAGCTGGCGCGCGTCATCGGGATAGTGTTCCTCGAGCGTCTCGATCAACGTATGGTCTTCTGCGGCGTGGCGCGCCAGCGTCACGTAGTCGCCATCGTCCGCCATCTCGCGCCAGCGACGGGTCAGGTCCGCTCCGGCGGGGGCCAGCGTCGCCGGTGCGAAGGAGGAGCCCCCGCCGTAGCCCGCCTGCAGCGTCGGCCGGTCGTCGTGCGGGGCGAGGCCCAGGGACGCGAGGCGCGTGCGGCGATAGCCCGTGTCGCCGACCCAGCGGTCGAAGCTGATCGCGTCGCCCGCCGAGCGCAGAAGGTCGCGATAGACGGCGATCGCCGGCGAGACTTCGGCGGCATGCGAGACGCCCCATCGCGTGCCCCGCTGGCGACCGAGAACGAGGCGGAGGTACGAGGCCAGCCAGTTCAGAAAGCTGCGGTGAACGATCACCGTGCTCCAGGCCCCCGCCCAGCCTGCGTGCGCGGAAACGGCGTCCGGCGTGATGTCCTCGTAGCTCACGATATGATGTCGCGCGTGCCGCCCACGCGGGAACTGGGCGAACCATCGCGTCGAACGAAAGCTCGGCCCGTGCCGCTCGCCGGTCGGGGTCTCGAGCATCTCGAAGGTCGCCCACGGATCGCCCGGGCGGCAATCGTTCAGGAACACGGTCTCCCCCGAGAGGCTCCCGCGGAGCCAGTCGATCACCGCGTGGTTCCCGGCGCGGCGCATGCCGAAGACGCGGAAGAGACGGAAGCCGCTCATCGTTGCCCCGGGGCGTCCCTCAGTAGGCCGAAACGCGCTCGGGCGGATCGCAGGGCGGCGGCCCCGTCCGGCCTATGAGCGAGATCGTGGCGTCGATGTCGCTGACGAAGCCGCGATCGCTCGCCCCCATCTCGGCGGTGCCGCCGATGCTGGCACCGGGTCGCGGGCCGGGGTCGCAGAAGCCCTGCGCGACCGACCCTGAGCCCGACCCCGACCCCGAGCAGCCGGGCACACCCGCCGCAAGGGCGAGGAGCGCCAGCCACCTCAATACACCCGGGCCTTCGGCGCGATCTTTGCGAGGTCGATGCCGCCCTCGTTGTGACCGAGAAGCGGGTTGAGGTGGACCGGTCGATACGTCAGGTCCACCCCGCCGTTGACCCAGGCCAGCGTGTGCTTGCGCCAGGTCTCGTCGTCCCGGTCGGGATGGTCCTCGTGCGCATGGGCGCCGCGGCTCTCCTTGCGCGCCTCGGCGCTGACCACGGTGGCGAGCGCGTTGGGCAGAAGGTTGGTCAGCTCGAGCGTCTCCATGAGGTCGCTGTTCCAGACCATGCTGCGGTCGGTGACGTGCAGGTCGTCGGCGCGGCCGGCCACGACCTTCATCTTCTCGACGCCCTCGGCCAGCGTCTTGTCGGTGCGGAAGACGGCGGCGTCCTGCTGCATCGTCTTCTGCATCTCGAGGCGCAGTTCTGCCGTCGGCGTGCCGCCATCGGCATGGCGCAGGCCGTCGAACCGCGACAGGGCCCGGTCGACGCTGGCGCGGTTCAGAGGGGCGTTCGTCGTCTCGGGGTCGACGACTTCGGCCGCCTTGATCGCCGCGGCGCGGCCGAACACGACTAGGTCGATGAGGCTGTTCGAGCCGAGCCGGTTGGCGCCGTGGACACTGGC
>CAYMRW010000536.1:0-1721 GCA_964392825.1 uncultured Rhodobacterales bacterium | reverse complement strand
CTCGCCCCAGCGGATGTTCGGGTCGGTCCACTGCGCGGCGGACATCGAGCCCAGCATCTCGAGGAAGCCGAGATCGTCGCGCGCCCATTGCGAGACGATCGAGTTGCCGGTCGGCACCGCCAGCGCGTCCATGGCGAAGGTCCACGAGGTCCAGAGAAGGACGCCTGCGAAGATGAAGAAGAAGATCGAGGTCACGAGATCGGTCCACGCCTTCTTCTTCGGCGGCAGCGGGGCGTAGAAGATGTCGACGCGCACATGGCTCTCGGTCAGCATCGCGTAGGCGCCGGCGATCAGGTACTGCATCCCGAACATCAGGTACATCGCCTCGTGCGCCCAATTCGTCGGCGAGTTGAAAACGTACCGCGAGATGACCTCGAAGTAGTAGACGAAGACCGCGATCACGGCCCAATAGCTGACGAACTCCCCGGCCGCGAGGCTGAGACGGTCGATCCAGTTGCGCGCGTAGTCGCGGTCGTCCTTGGGCGGGGCGCCGCCCTCGGCCGCGGCCAGCGTGTCGGCCGATGCGCTGGGCTCGTCGTCGCGCGCGCTGCGTTCGTTGGCGCGGCGGACGAGCCGCGGAAGCAGCACCGCGTCGATGGCGAGACCGGCGAGGATCGCGTAGAACGTCCAGCGGGCGAGGTTCGACCAGAACGCGCGCGCATCGCGCGCGCCGTCCAGCGTATCGCCTATGGCGTCGAGCTCGGCCCGTGCCTCGGCGAGCCGCTCGCGCCCTTCCTCTACGGCCTCCTCGGCCCGATCGACGCGGCGCTGCGCGGCACGTTCGGAGAAGGAGCCCGGTTCGGCGGCCGCGAGCTCATCCCGCAGGCCGGGCAGGTCGGCCTCCGCCTCGGAGATGCGCGGTTCCTCGCGCGCGACGGTCCGCTCGGCGATGCGGACGCTGTTGGCCAGATCCGACACGGTCTCGCGGGCGTCCCGGCCCTCGCCGTTGGCGTAGAGGATGACGAGGAAGAGCGCCGTGTAGACCAGACCCAGCAGGCTTTTCAGGTAGAAACGGTGCAGCCCGACGATGCCGCCCGTCACCAGGATCAGGTAGCCAAGCGGCAGCGTGTAGCGCCGCGGCCCGCGTGGCCGCCGCGCCAGCGCCATCGCGATCAGCGGGAACGCGATCAGCCCGACCCAGTAGAGCCAATGCGGCAGGACGATGTTCAGATCGGGCATGCTGTCGTTTTCCCGGACGTCAGGATGGGGCCGCCCCGGACGGGTCCGGAGCGGCCGGCGGTTCCGCGCGGCGCGGCGTTAGAGCTTGAGTTCCATCCCCTCGACGAGGGCCGGGTCGACGTAGCCGAGCGAGCCTGACGTCATGTAGTCGAGTTGCGTCTGGAAGACCCGCGCCGCATCCGGGTCGCGATTCGCGTAGTCGAACCAGATCGGGATGGCGACTTCGGTCAGAAGCTCGATGTCGTCCTGGCTGAGGCGGGTGATCTCGGTCCCGTCGGCCTCGAACTTCTGCCAGGCCTCCTGGTCGGCCTTCTGGATCGCGGCATGGTGCATGTCCGAGTAGACATGCGTCTCCATCTCGACGAACTGCTTCATCTCGTCGGAGAGGGCGTCCCATGCCGCCTGGCCCACGGTGATGTCCATGAGGTCGACCGGCTGGTAGACCGACATGAAGCCCGGCGGGCCGAGGACGATATAGTCGGTCACTTGGCTGAAGCCGAGCGCGTAGTTCACCGCCGGACCGACGTAGTCGGCGACGTCGA
>CAYMRW010000535.1:0-1733 GCA_964392825.1 uncultured Rhodobacterales bacterium | reverse complement strand
CGTGGTCTGCGCCGCGCGCGGCGTCGAGCGGCTCGACGCCGCCGTCGCCGCGCTGACCGCCGAGGGCTGGTCCGCCGAGGCCCTCGCCCTCGACGTCGCCGACACCCGGTCGCTCGATGCGGCCTTCGACGGGCCGCCCTTCGACGTCGTCGTGAACTCGGCCGGCTTCGCGCGGCACGGCCCGGCGCTCGAGACCGCGACCGAGGACTACGACGCGGTGATGGCGGTCAACCTCCGCGCCGCCTACTTCCTGTCGACCCACGCCGCACGCGCCCTGATCGGCGCCGGACGGCCCGGCTCGATCGTCCACATCTCGAGCCAGATGGGCCATGTCGGCGGCATCGACCGTGCCGTCTACTGCGCCTCCAAGCACGGCCTCGAGGGGATGGTGAAGGCGATGGCGATCGAGTGGGGCCGCCACGGCATCCGCATCAACACCGTCTGCCCGACCTTCGTGCGCACGCCGCTGACCGAGGGCACCTTCGCCGACCCGGACCGCCGCGCCTGGATCGAGGACAAGATCAAGCTCGGCCGCGTGGGCGAGATCGCCGACGTCATGGGCGCCGTCGCCTACCTTGCCTCGGACGCCGCGGCGCTCGTCACCGGCACCGCGCTGATGGTCGACGGCGGCTGGACCGCGGAATGATGGCGGGCCGGATCACATCCCAGCATGTGGCCGAGCGCGCGGGCGTCAGCCAGTCCGCCGTCAGCCGCGCCTTCACGCCCGGCGCCTCGGTATCGGAGAAGACCGCCGCGCGCATCCGCGAGGCGGCGCAGGAGCTGGGCTACCGGCCCAACAACCTCGCCCGCTCGCTCATCACCGGGCGCAGCCGCATCATCGGCCTCGTGGTGGCCTACCTCGACAACTACTTCTACCCCGAGGCGCTCGAGAAGCTGTCGAACGCCCTGCAGGCGCGCGGCTACCACATCCTCGTCTTCATGGCCTCGCAGAACGCGGGCAACATCGACGAGGTGCTGGAGGAGATCCTCGACTACCAGGTCGACGGCATCATCATGGCCTCGGCGTCGCTGTCCTCGGACCTCGCCTCGCGCTGTCACACGGCCGGCGTTCCGGTGGTCTTCTTCAACCGCCGCCAGGACCTCGACGGCATCTCGTCGGTGACCTGCGACAACCGCGCGGGCGGACGGCGCGTGGCCGAGTTCCTGCTCGCGGGCGGCCACCGCCGGATCGGCTACATCGCCGGCTGGGCCGGGGCCTCGACCCAGCGCGGGCGCGAGGCGGGCTTTGCCGAGTCGCTCGCCGCCGCGGGAACCGGGCTCGCCGCACGCGAGACGGGAGACTTCGACACCGCCCGCGCGCGCGGCGCTGCCCGCGCGATGTTCGCCGGCCGCGACCGGCCCGACGCCGTGTTCGTCGCGAACGACCACATGGCGTTCCAGGTGATGGACGTCCTGCGCGGCGAGCACGGCCTCGACGTGCCGGGCGACGTCTCGGTCGTGGGCTTCGACGACGTGCCGCCCGCGTCGTGGGCCGCCTACGACCTCACCACCGTGCGCCAGCGCGCCAACCTGATGGTCGAGAGGACGGTGGACATACTCCTCGCAGAGATCGAGGACCCCGAGACGCCGCCGCGCCAGATCCGCATCGAGGCACCGCTGATCGTGCGGGGCTCGGCCCGGGTGCCCGCGGGATGGGCGGCATGAAGGGCTTCGACCCCCGGTTTCGCGACTTTCCCGACTACATCATCGGGATCACCAAGGAGATCTGGGAG
>CAYMRW010000534.1:0-1733 GCA_964392825.1 uncultured Rhodobacterales bacterium | reverse complement strand
ACCGAGCCCACGCCGAACGAGATGGACGACCCCGACGCAGTCATCAGGTAGAGGAGCGTCTCGCCGAGCGGCGCCGCGAAGCTGTGCCCGAGAACCGGCGTCGCCTCGAACCCCGTGCGGGCGAGCCAGGCCGTGCCGATCCAGCCCGAGGCCACGGCGATGCCGGCGGCGGCGCCCCAGAGCGGCTCGCGCGGGGAGCTCCAGAGCCCCCGCGACGCCGCGGCGATGGCGAGGAGCGCCAGGCCCGCGGCGATGCCGACGACGCCCGGCACCCCGGTGAGCCAGGGCAGGCCCTGCGGTACCGGCGCCTCGCGGACCGGGAAGAGCGCCACGCGGAGGGGCGCAAGCGGACCCGACAGGACGACGTAGGCGGCAACGCCCATGACGCCGACGATGACCGCCGACCGCAGATCGCCGCCGCCGGCCCGGGCGAGCGCGCCGTAGCCACAATTCCCCGCGAGCGCCATGCCGTAGCCGAACGCCAGGCCGCCCGCGATGTTCGCCCACGGGATCCAGACGGTGCCGAGGTGCAGCGTCGAGAGGGGCGAGACGACGCCCGCGGCGATGGCCGCCTGCACGAGCACGATGGCGGTGCCAATGGCGATGCCCCAGCTGCGCAGGCGGCGCCCGTCCGCGGCGTAGATCGCATCCTCGATGGCGCCCAGTGCGCAGAACCGCCCGACCTGCGCCGCGAGGCCGAGGACGACGCCGCCCGCGAGCCCGATCATGGCGGCGATGGCAGGCTCTCCGAACAGGTCGATCACGCCGCCGCCGTGGCCGCGCCCGTCCGCGGAGCGCCTGCGGACGGTCTCGCACCGGCCGGGATGGCGGCGCACGAGGTGCCGCGCTCGCGGACCCCGCAGCCGGCGCGCGAGGGACAGCGCCGGCCGTCCTGTCGTGGATCGGGGACGGGCATCGGGGCACCGTCGCGCGCCGCATCCCCGGGCGGCGCGGCGGCGGTCGGACGCATCCACGGGGTCGCCGTCACCACGCGCCGTCCCGTCGAAGGCACCGCGCCCTTTTGGGGGCGTCGTTCTGCGACTGCACATCGGGTCCTGCCGGCCCCCGGGGCGATCCGCGGCAGGATACGGACGCAGCCTCCCGGGCGGCGGCACCCGCCGCGAGGGGAGCCGATCACGGGGCCACCCGGAGTCTCCGGCTTGTCGAACATGGGTCCCCTCCTCCCAAAGGGGCGTGGCGTCAGTCCTCCCGGGCGCAGAACAGCTCGTAGACGGTCTCGATGATGCGCCGGGGGCGGTCGTCTGCGAGGCGGTAGTAGATGGTCTTGCCGTGGCGGCGGGGCACAACCAGCCCCTCGAGCCGAAGGCGGGCGAGCTGCTGGCTGACGGCGGCCTGACGCGCGGAGAGCAGCCGTTCGAGCTCGGTTACACTCTTCTCGCCGCTCGCGAGGTGGCAGAGGATCAGCAGCCGCCCTTCGTGACTGATCGCCTTGAGGAAGTTCGAGGCCGCGGCGGCGCTCTCGACCATGCGGTCCATCTCGGCGTCGCTCATGCGGTCGGGGTCGAGGGCGGGCAGCGTCATCGCCGGGCTCAGAACGCGATGTCCATGGCGATCTCGTCGATCCCCGCCTGGGCGCAGACCGCGTCGGCTTCCGGAGCCGGGGCGCCCGAAACGCCGATGCCGGCGACCAGCGTGCCGTCGCCGGCTTCCACCGGCAGGCCGCCGCCGAGCGCCAGCGGCTCGTCGAGCTGGCGGATGCCGAAGGCGTCGCC
>CAYMRW010000533.1:0-1737 GCA_964392825.1 uncultured Rhodobacterales bacterium | reverse complement strand
CCGTCGGACTGACCGGCGCCGCCACCGCCCAGGAAGAGGGGGAGCGCGGCCGCTCGGGCCAGCTCAACATCATCTACTGGCAGGCGCCGTCGACCCTGAACCCGTACCTCTCGGGCGGCACCAAGGAAGTCGAGAGCGCGAGCCTCGTCATCGAGCCGCTGGTCCGTTTCGACGAGGCGGGCGAGATGGTGCCGTGGCTCGTCGACGAGATCCCGACGATCGACAACGGCGGCATCGCCGAGGACATGACCTCGATCACCTGGACGCTGAAGGACGGTGTCCAGTGGTCCGACGGCACGCCCCTGACGGCCGAGGATGCCGTCTTCACGTGGGAGTACTGCACCCATCCCGAGGGCGGCTGCGCCCAGGCGTCGTACTTCGACGGCGTCGAAAGCGTCGAGGCGGTCGACGCCAGCACCATCAAGGTGACCTTCGCCGAGCCCAAGCCCTATCCCTACACCGCCTTCGTCGGCTCGGAGAGCCCGATCATCCAGAAGGCGCAGTTCCAGGACTGCCTCGGCGCTCGCGCCCCCGAATGCACCGAGGCCAACTTCGGCCCGATCGGCACCGGGCCCTTCGTCGTCGAGGACTTCCGCCCGAACGACGTGATCCAGCTCGTCGCGAACGAGAACTTCCGCGAGGAGGGCAAGCCTGCCTTTTCCTCGATCACCTTCAAGGGCGGCGGCGACGCGGCAGCGGCGGCGCGCTCGGTGCTCGAGACCGGCGAGTTCGACTATGCCTGGAACCTGCAGATCGACCCGTCGATCCTCGCCGACATGGAGGCGCGCGGGATCGGCACTGTGGCCACCGCGTTCGGCACGTCGGTCGAACGCCTGCACCTCAACCAGACCAACGCCGACCCGTCGCTCGGACCCGACGAGCGGTCGGTCTACATGGACGGCGAGAACCCGCATCCGTTCCTGACCGATCCGGAGGTCGGACGCGCGCTTTCCAAGGCGATCGACCGCCAGCTCCTCGTCGACATCGGCTACGGCGCCGGCGGCCAGGCCACTTGCAACGTCCTGCCCGCGCCCGAGGCCTACGCCTCGACGGCCAACGACGACTGCCTGACGCAGGACATCGAGGAGGCCAAGCAGATCCTCGAGGATGCCGGCTGGACCGACACCGACGGCGACGGCATCCGGGACAAGGATGGGCAGAAGCTGAGCGTGACCTACCAGACCTCGACCAACGCCGTCCGCCAGGACACCCAGGCGCTGGTCAAGCAGTGGTGGGACGAGCTCGGCGTCGAGACCGAGCTGAGGAACGTCGACGCAAGCGTTTTCTTCGGCGGCGACCCGGCGAGCCCCGACACGTTCCAGAAGTTCTACGCCGACATCGAGATGTACACCAACAACTTCGCAGGCGTGGACCCCGAGGCGTACATGGCGAACTGGCGCTGCGCCGAGATCCCGGGCCCCGACACGCAGTGGCAGGGTTCGAACATCCAGCGCTTCTGCCGCGAGGAATACGACGCCCTCGTGGACGAGATGGCGCGGACCGCCGACCTCGAGGCGCGCGGCGAACTCGCCAAGCAGATGAACGACATGATCATGCAGTCCTACTCGATCATTCCGCTGGTCCATCGCGGCGGCGTCTCGGCGCACGCCAACACGCTCGGCGGGGTTCGGATGACCGACTGGGACAGCGAACTCTGGAACGCCAAGGACTGGTACCGCGAGGAGGGCTGAGGCCTTCGCCAGACCGACGGCGCGTCCCCCCGCGGGGCGCGCCACC
>CAYMRW010000532.1:0-1741 GCA_964392825.1 uncultured Rhodobacterales bacterium | reverse complement strand
CTGGTCGTCGGCGTCGCGAACCGCGGCGGCACCATCGCCGAGGCGTGGAAGCCGACCCTGCGCCAGGCGCTCGCGCTGGGTTACGACCTCGCGTCGGGTCTGCATCATCTGCTGCGGGACGAACCGGATCTGGTGGAGGCCGCGCGCAATCATGGCCGCACGCTACACGACGTGCGGGTGCCGCCGCGGCGCTATCCGATCGCGACGGGCGCGCGTCGCACCGGTCAGCGGCTGGTGGCCGTCGGCACCGACTGCTCGGTCGGCAAGATGTACGCCACCCTCGCCATGGAACGCGAGATGCGCGCCCGCGGCCTGAAGGCGACGTTCCGCGCCACCGGGCAGACCGGGATCCTGATCACCGGCGACGGCGTGCCGCTCGACGCGGTGGTGGCGGACTTCATGGCCGGCGCGGTCGAGTGGCTGACGCCCGACAACGACCCGGACCACTGGGATCTGATCGAGGGGCAGGGGAGCCTCTTCCACGTCTCGTTCTCGGGCGTGACGCTGGCGCTGGTGCACGGGGGCCGCCCGGACGCGCTGGTCCTCTGCCACGAGCCGACGCGGACCCACATGCGCGGCCTGCCGGAGCACCCCCTGCCGTCGCTCGAGGATCTGCGCGACACCGCGCTGCACCTCGCGCGGGTCGCCAATCCGGACTGCGCGGTGACGGGCGTCGCGGTCAACACCGCGGCGCTCGACGACGCGGCGGCGGCGGCGTATCTGGCCGAGATCGAGGCCAGGCTCGGGCTGCCTACCGTGGATCCCTACCGGCAGGGCGCCGGCCGCCTCGTCGACGGGCTGCAGCGCTGATGCGGCCGGCCGACGGACGCCGAGCGTGAAGCTCACCGTCTCCCGCGAGGCGTTTCCGCTCGCGGAGGCGTTCGTCATCAGCCGTGGCAGCCGGACCGAGGCGCAGGTCCTGACCGTCACCGTGAGCGACGGCACCTACGCAGGCCGGGGCGAGTGCGTGCCCTATCCGCGCTACGGCGAGACGCTGGACAGCGTCGAGCGGCAGATCGGATCGCTGCCGCTCGACCGAAGGGCGTTGCAGGAGGCGCCGCCGGGTGCCGCGCGGAACGCCGTCGACTGCGCGCTTTGGGATCTCGCGGCCAAGCGCGCCGGCGTTCGGGTCTGGGATCTCGCCGGGCTACCGCCGCCGGTTGCGCTGACGACGGCCTACACCCTGTCGCTCGAGCCCCCCGAGGCGATGCGCCGGGCGGCGGCCCGGCACGCGCACCGGCCCCTCCTGAAGATCAAGCTCGGCACCCCGGACGACATGGCGCGGCTCGAGGCGGTCCGCGCAGGCGCGCCCGACGCGCGCCTCGTGGTCGACGCGAACGAGGGGTGGACGCCGGCGATCTATGCCGACCTCGCCCCGCATCTCGCCCGGCTCGGCGTCGAACTCGTCGAGCAGCCGCTGCCGGCGGGTCAGGACGAGGCGCTTCGCGCTCTGCCGCGGCCGGTTCCTGTCTGCGCCGACGAAAGCTGCCACGACCGGGCGTCGCTGCCCGGCCTCGCGGGCAAGTACGACATGATCAACGTCAAGCTCGACAAGACCGGCGGGCTGACCGAGGCGCTGGCGCTGCGGGACGCCGCGCGGGCCGCGGGCTATGGACTGATGGTGGGGTGCATGGTCGGCTCGTCGCTCGCCATGGCGCCGGCGGTGCTGGTGGCGCAGGGCGCCGCCGTCACCGACCTCGACGGCCCGCTGCTGCTCGCCCGCGACCGCGATCCGCCGCTT
>CAYMRW010000531.1:0-1745 GCA_964392825.1 uncultured Rhodobacterales bacterium | reverse complement strand
CCCGGCTCCGCCGCACCGAGCCCGCGCCCGAGGCGAGCCGGCTCGTGAACTTCGGACAGATGGCGAGCCTGTTCTTCACCAGCGAGGTCTCGGACGTCGCCGTCCGTTCGCCCGAGACCGGCCGCGCCGCGAGCAGCGACGGCGAGGGCTACATCGCGCTGCGCCTGCCGCGCGACCGCGCGTCGCCCGGCTGGAACGAGGTGCATCTCGAGATCGCCGCGCACCCCGGAACGCGCCGCGGGTTCCCGGTGCTGGTGCCGTCGCCCGCGGCCCGCCGCGGCATCATCTCCGACGTCGACGACACGATGATGCGCACCGGCGCCTATTCGCTGGCCCGCAACCTCTGGACGACGTTCACCGGCAGCGCCCTCACCCGCGAGATCTTCGAGGACGCCGTGGCGCTGATGCAGCGGCTGCACGACCGGGCGAACCCGGTCTTCTACGTCTCGTCGAGCCCGTGGAACCTGCACGCCTTCCTCGACAGCGTCTTCGCCCGCGCCGGGCTGGTGCCGGGGCCGATGTTCCTGCGCGACCTCGGGTTGCGCGGAACGCGGGGGCACAAGGACCACAAGGGCGCTGCCATCGACGAGATCCTCGCCGCCAACCCGGAACTGCCCTTCGTGCTGATCGGCGACACGGGTCAGAAGGACGCCTTCGTCTACCGCGACGCGATCGATCGTCATCCCGGCCGGATCGAGCAGGTGATCCTGCGCGAGCCCGCCGTCGGCGCGCCGCCCCCGAGCCTCGCCGCCATCGAGGCGATCGAGGCCGCCGGCGTTCCCTGCCATCACGGGCGCGACTTCGCGCCCCTCCTCGGACAGGGTGTCGGAACGTCAATATCTACTTGAAAGGGACGGGGGTCGTCCGCCAATCTCCCCGAGGGAGACAGGGAGGATCATCATGCGTCTTTTGACCACCACCGCCGTCGTGGCGGCGGCCGCGACCGGTGCGTTCGGGCAGTCGGCGGAGCTGCCCGAGAACATCGAGCGGCTCGAGAACATGCAGTCGACGGGCGTCCGCAGCTTCATGGAGGTCGAGCAGACGGGGGACTATGCCGACGGCATCCGCGAGACGCTGGAGCGGATCGAGATGCCCGAGGGGTTCGAGATCGAGCTCTACGCCGTGGTGCCCGACGCGCGGCACATCGCCGTGGGGCCGCAGGGCGTGGCCACCTTCGTCGGCACCCGCAAGGACAAGGTCTGGGCCGTCACCGACCGCAACAAGGACCGCACGGCCGACGAGGTGAAGGACTTTGCGCCATCGCTCACCTTCACCATCCCGAACGGGGTCTGCTTCAGCCCCGACGGGTTCCTCTACGTCGCCGAGCAGAACCGCGTGCTGGTCTTTCCGGCGGCCGAGTTCTTCTACGAGAGCCCCGACGTCGCCGTGGGTCAGGTGGTGCCGGGCGGCGAGCTGATCCCGCCCGAGGAGGAGAGCTTCAACCACTCCGCCCGGGTCTGCGACATCGGGCCGGACGGTATGCTCTACATCTCGCTCGGGCAGCCCTACAACGTGCCGCCCAAGGAGAAGATGGACCTCTACAACGAGGTCGGGATCGGCGGCATCATCCGCATGGAGCAGGACGGCACCGGGCGCGAGGTCTACACCCGCGGCGTGCGCAACTCGGTCGGCCAGGACTTCCACCCCGAGACCGGCGAGCTCTGGTGGACCGACAACCAGGTCGACGGCATGGGCGACGACATCCCGCCGGGCGAGCTGAACCGCCAGACCGAGGCGGGGCAGCA
>CAYMRW010000530.1:0-1750 GCA_964392825.1 uncultured Rhodobacterales bacterium | reverse complement strand
CAAGGCAGAGCGCCATGAACCCCAGGATCGCGAGGAGGCTCAGGCCGACAGGCACATCGGCCTGTTCGAAGAACGACCAGCGGAAGCCGGAGATCAGGTAGACCACGGGGTTGAAGAGCGCGACGGTCCGCCACCCCTCCGGCAGCATCGAGATCGAGTAGAACGAGCCGCCGAGGAACACGAGCGGCGTCACCACGAGGAGCGGCACCAGCTGCAGTTGCTCGAAGCTCTTGGCCCAGATGCCGATGATGAAGCCGAAGAGCGCGAAGGTGATGCAGGTCAGGACCAGGAACGCCAGCATCACGAACGGATGCCGGATCTGCAGGTCGACGAAGAAGAACGACGTGCCGAGGATGACGAGGCCGATGAAGAAGGCCTTGGTGGCCGCGGCGCCGACGTAGCCCGCGGTGATCTCGACGAAGCTCGCCGGTGCCGAGAGGAGCTCGTAGACGGTGCCGATGAACTTCGGGAAATAGATGCCGAAGGAGGCGTTCGAGATCGACTGCGTCAGCACCGTCAGCATGATCAGGCCCGGCACGATGAAGGCGCCGTAGGCCACGCCCTCGACCTGGTCGATGCGGCCGCCGATCGCCGCCCCGAAGACGACGAAGTAGAGCGCCGTCGAGATCACCGGCGAGACGAAGCTCTGCAGCAGCGTGCGGAAGAAGCGCGCCATCTCGAACTGGTAGATGGCCATGCTGGCGCGGAGGTTCATGCGCCGTCCCTCACCAGGCCCACGAAGATCTCCTCGAGGCTCGACTGCCGGGTCTGCACGTCGCGCAGGACGATCCCCTCCTCCGACAGCCCGGAGAGCAGGCGTGCGATGCCCGTCCGCTCGCCCTGCGTGTCGTAGCGGTAGACGAGCGTGGCGCCGCCGTCCTCGCGCTCGAGCGCGTAGGAGGCCAGGCCGTCGGGCACCTCGTCGATCGGGTGGGCAAGCTCGATGCGCATCTCCTTACGGCCGAGGCGGCGCATCAAGCTCTCCTTCTCCTCGACGAGCAGGATCTCGCCCCGGGCGATGACGCCGATGCGGTCGGCGATGGCCTCGGCCTCCTCGATGTAGTGCGTGGTCAGGATGATGGTCACGCCGTCCGCCTGCAGGCGGCGCACCGTCTCCCACATGTCGCGGCGGAGCTCGACGTCGACGCCGGCGGTCGGCTCGTCGAGGAACAGCACCCGCGGTTCGTGCGCCAGCGCCTTGGCGATCAGCACGCGCCGCTTCATGCCGCCCGAGAGCTCCACCACCTTGCTGTCCCGCTTGTCCCAGAGGCTGAGCTGCCGCAGCACGCGTTCGATGTAGGCGTCGTCGGCGGACTTGCCGAAGAGCCCGCGGCTGAAGCGCACCGTGTTCACCACCCGCTCGAAGGGTTCGAGGTTGATCTCCTGCGGAACGAGGCCGATGAGACGCCGCGCGCCGCGATACTCCGCCACGGCGTCGAAGCCGCCGACCTCGATCCTGCCGCTCGTCGGCGTGACGATGCCGCAGATGGCCGAGATCAGCGTCGTCTTGCCGGCGCCGTTCGGCCCGAGGAGCGCGAGGATCTCACCCTCGCGGATCTGCAGGTCGACGCCCTTGAGCGCCTCGAAGCCGTCGGCGTACGACTTCCGCAGATCCCTAACGGTCACGATGTCGGCCATGCGTCCCTCCGGGCCCCCGACGGCATCTAGCACGCGACCGGCGGCGCTCCCAGTGTCCGTCTGGGTAGCGCCGTGGCCGCTTGCCGCTGCGGAAGGACCGTCGAGACTGTTG
>CAYMRW010000529.1:0-1751 GCA_964392825.1 uncultured Rhodobacterales bacterium | reverse complement strand
TCTCCCCGTTTCTTTCACCTTCATATCTGAACTGATCGGTTCAGTTCAAGGCAAACTTTGACGTAGAGTGAACGCACGGCGCAAGGTTTTCCAGCCGCCCGAAACATGGTCTCACCGGAACGTGCGTTCAGCGTGACAATGCCTCGAGGAGCTGGGCGAGGTCCGGGGGCAGCGCGGATTCGAAGCGCAGCATCCGGCCGTCCGGATGGTAGAAGCCGAGGGCGGCGGCGTGCAGCGCCTGCCGGCGAAGGCCGTTCGCCGTCTCCGCGCCCGGTGCGGCCTGCGGCATCCTGCGGCGCCGTCCATACACCTGATCGCCGATGAGCGGATGCCCGACATGGCTCATGTGCACACGGATCTGGTGCGTGCGGCCGGTGTCGAGCCGGCATTCGACGAGTGCCGCCGCCCCGAAGCGCCGGAGCAGCCGAACGTGGGTGACGGCGTGGCGGCCGCGCGCACTCACCGCCTGGCGCTGCCGATCGGTCCGGTGTCGTGCAAGATGCGTGGCGACGCGGAAGCCGCCCGGCTCCTCGGCGACCCCGGTGACGCCGCGAAGCCTCGGGTCGCCCATGTCGGGCATGCCGTGACAGAAGGCGAGGTAGCGCCGCTCGACCGTGTGCTCCGCGAACTGCCGCGACAGCGCGTGATGCGCCCGCACGGTCCGGGCGACGACCAGAAGACCCGACGTGTCCTTGTCGATCCGGTGCACGATCCCCGGTCGTGCGGCGTCGCCGACCTGCTCCACCGCCGCGCCGTAGCGGTGGAGCAGCGCCTGGACGAGCGTCCCCTCGGCGTTGCCCGGGCCGGGATGGACGACGAGGCCCGCGGGCTTGTCGATCACGGCGACGTCGGCGTCCTCGTGTACGACGGTGAGCGCGATCGGGGCGGGCGTCATCTCCGGCGCCGCCTCCTCGGCCAGCACGATGTCGTAGGCGTCGTCGACGAGGGCGCGCGCGGTCGGATCGGTCACCGGGGTGCCCCCGCGGCTGACGGCACCGCAGGCGATCAGCCGCGCCAGTCTCGAGCGGCTCAGATGCGCCTCGGCTGGCACGTCGCGCGCCAATGCCCTATCGAGGCGCGGCGGCGGATCGGCGGCGATCACGACCCGGATCGACGGGGGCGACATGGACGGCACCGGCGACGAGAGGCGGCTGCGCTGGCTGGCACGACTGGTGACCCTGTTGACCGCTGTCATGATCGTCGGTGTCGTAGCCATCGTGGCGCTGCTTGTCACCCGGATCGGTCGCGCGCCCGACCTGCCCGTCCCCGAGGCGATCACGCTGCCCGACGGCAGCGGCGTCGTCTCGGTGACGGTCGGGCCCGACTGGTACCTCGTCGCGACCGACTCTGGTCGGCTCCTCGCCTTCGATCGCGCAACCGGCGCGCTGATCCGCGAAGTCGATATCGGGGGGCGGTGACGACGGTGGTACCGCCTGCTGGGTTCGAACCAGCGACCTCTGGATCCACAATCCAGCGCTCTAACCAACTGAGCTAAGGCGGCACGCGACCGTTCGTTTACCGAGCGACCGGCAGCGATGCAAGCATGCGAGCTAGAGGTCGCGGGACCAGGTCTGCTCGACGAGGTCCTGCCCGAAGGAGCGGACGGGGCGCGAGTCGGTGCATACGAACCCGTCCGCGGCATAGAGCCGGCAGGCAGCGCGGTGGGTCTCGTGAGTCCAGAGGGTCATCCGCCGATATCCGGTTCGCCGCGCGAAATCCGTGCAGGTCGCGAGGAGCTGCCGCCCCAGCCC
>CAYMRW010000528.1:0-1758 GCA_964392825.1 uncultured Rhodobacterales bacterium | reverse complement strand
CAGGTGCAGGCAGGTGGGCCACCCCACGAACCCGTCGCCGCCCAGGACCGCGATCCGCTTTCCGCCCGCCATCGCGCCGCTCCTTCAATCCGCGCCTGCCGCGCGCCGCTCATAGCACAGCCGCACGACGCGAACAGCGGGCCTCGGCGATCATTCGCCTGGCAGTCGACCCCCCGTGGCTACCGCGACATCAGGAATTCCGCCACCGCCTGGTAGGCCGGCAGCGAGGTCGGGTCGATGAACCCGTTCTGCGCCTGCGGGAACGAGGCGAAGCGGACCAGCACCATCTCGGCCGCGGGATCCACGTAGATCGTCTGGCCGTGGACGCCCCGCGCGGCGAAGGCGCCGTGGTCGTTGTGGAAGACCCACCACTGGCTCGTGTAGCTGCCGTTCGCAATGGTCGGAAAGCCCGCGAACTTGGCCGGATCGCCGCCCTCGCGGATGTTCCGCACCACCTCGGCCGGGAACAGGCGCGCACCGCCGATCTCGCCCTCGTTCAGCATCAGGAGGCCGAGGCGCCCGAGGTCGCGAAGTCCCGCCGAGATGCCGCCGCCCGCGAACGGCACGCCCTTGGCGTCGACCGTCTGGTAGGCATCCTGCTCCGCCCCCATCGGCCGCCAGAGCCGTTCCGACGCGAGGTCCGTCACCGCCTTTCCCGTCGTCCGGCTGACGATCCAGCCCAGCATGTCCGAGTTGATCGTCTTGTAGTGGAACGCCGCGCCGTGCTCGCCCTCGGGCTCGACCTGCTGAAGGTACTCCCAGTATCCGTTCGGGCCCTCGTAGCCCTCGGGCTTCGGCAGCGGGCTCGCCGCGGCGGAGTAGAGCCAGATGTCGGCCGCGGGGTCCGAATAGTCCTCCGAGTAGCGGACACCCGTGGTCATATCCATGACCTGGCGCAGTGTCGCCGTCGCAAAGGCGCTGCCGGCGACCTCCGGGATCAGGTCGCCCACCACCGCCGTGTCGTCCAGCACCCCCTCGACCACGAGGATCTCGGCCAGAAGGCCCGTCACCGACTTCGTCATCGACATGGCCGCGTGCTTGCCGCCCTCTTCCAGACAGCCGAAGTACCGCTCGTAGACCACTCGGCCCTCGTGCAGGATCAGCATCCCGTCGGTGTAGTTGGCGTAGAGCGAATCCTCCCAGGTCATCTGCGCGGTGCCGCCGTCCGGCGTGAAGCTCACCGCGTCGATTTCCCGCCGCATGTCCGCGAATTCGACCGGCGGCAGGTAGTCAAGCGGCATGGGCGTGCCGGTGCCGCGGCTGATCACCTCGGTCGGCAGGAATTCCCGCAGGTGACACACCGACCACCTGAGCTTCGGGAAGCTGAAGAAGTCGGATTCCGGCTGCGTGATCAGCTTCTCGGGCGGCGGCGGAAAGCCCTGCATCCAGCCCATGACCCGCGGGTCCGACTCCCGCGCAGACAAGAACTCGTCCTGCGCCGCGGACGGGACCGCCGAAGCCGCGATCAGCAGCGCGCAGATGCCCCAGCCGAGAAGAAGGCGTCCAAAGGTCATCGGCGTCGTCCCCATACGCAATCCGCGGTGGAGACGGTACCGACGGAGGGCGCCCGTGTCTGCCCCCCCCCCACCGCGTCGCTGGAAGGCCGGCGCGGCGCCGCGCCGGAGTCCGTACATTCCCGCCGGCGATCGGGTCAGTTCTGATAAAAAGGGGGGTCGAGAATGACACGAAGTGTACATTCCGGGGCCTGGCAGGGGCAGAGGGACTCGAACCCACGACCCTCGGTTTTGGAGACCGATG
>CAYMRW010000527.1:245-1762 GCA_964392825.1 uncultured Rhodobacterales bacterium | reverse complement strand
GGCCGCCGCACGAGGACGTCTATCGCTGGCTCGACCGGCACGCCGCCCGCATCGAGCGGGCGCTGAAGGACCGGGCCGCGGGCCGGAGCGTGCCCGCGCCCTACGACCGACTGTCCCTGGGGGAGGACGAACGATGCCCACCGAGATCCTGATGCCCGCGCTCTCCCCGACCATGGAGGAGGGGACGCTCGCCAAGTGGCTCGTGAAGGAGGGCGACACCGTCTCCTCCGGCGATCTCTTGGCCGAGATCGAGACCGACAAGGCGACGATGGAGTTCGAGGCCGTCGACGAGGGCACGGTCGGCAAGATCCTGATCGAGGAGGGGTCGGAGGGCGTCAAGGTCAACACGCCGATCGCCGTCCTTCTGGGCGACGGCGAGAGCGCCGACGACATCGGCGACGTGTCGACCGAACCGAAGGGCAACGGAGCCGACAGCCACGCCGAGCCTGCATCCTCGTCCGAACCGACCGAGCCGGAACCGGGATACGGCCGCGGCCCGGACAAGGAGGGCGAAGGGAAGCCCGCCGACGCCGCCCCGGCACCGGAGCGGGGCGACGGCGAGCGCATCTTTGCCTCGCCCCTCGCCCGACGGATCGCCAAGGATCGCGGGCTCGACCTCGCCGAGATCAAGGGCTCGGGCCCGCACGGCCGCATCGTCAAGGCCGACGTCGAGACAGCCGAGCCCGGCAAGAAGCCCGAGGCGAAGACGGAGGCGGCGCCGAAACCCGCAGCCGCCGCTGCCCCGGCAGGCGAGGTCAAGACCGCGCCCTCAGGCATGGGCGCCGAACAGGTCATCCGGATGTACGAGGGCCGTGCATTCGAGGAGATCAAGCTCGACGGCATGCGCAAGACCATCGCCGCGCGCCTGACCGAGGCCAAGCAGACGATCCCGCACTTCTACCTGCGCCGCGACATCCGCCTCGACGCGCTCCTGAAGTTCCGGGGCGAACTCAACGCCCAGCTCGAGGCGCGCGGCGTCAAGCTTTCCGTGAACGACTTCATCATCAAGGCCTGCGCCGCGGCGCTGCAGCAGGTGCCGAAGGCGAACGCGGTCTGGGCCGGCGACCGGGTGCTACAACTCGAGCCGTCGGACGTGGCCGTCGCAGTGGCGATCGAGGGCGGCCTCTTCACCCCCGTCATCAAGGACGCGCACCTGAAGTCGCTTTCTGCCCTTTCGGCCGAAATGAAGGACCTGGCCAAGCGGGCCCGCGACCGGAAGCTCGCCCCGCACGAATATCAGGGCGGATCGTTCGCCGTTTCGAACCTCGGCATGTTCGGCATCGACAACTTCGACGCGGTCATCAATCCGCCGCATGGCGGCATCCTCGCCGTCGGCGCCGGGGTGAAGAAGCCCGTGGTCGATGCCGACGGCGCCATCGCCACGGCCACGGTGATGAGCGCGACGCTCAGCGTCGACCACCGGGTGATCGACGGCGCCCTCGGCGCCGAGCTCTTGCAGGTCATCGTCGACGGCCTCGAGAATCCGATCGCCCTCCTCGCGTGACCGGAGGGCCGCG
>CAYMRW010000527.1:0-235 GCA_964392825.1 uncultured Rhodobacterales bacterium | reverse complement strand
CTTCGCGGACGCCGCGCGGGAGGATGCGTTCGGCCTAGCGGATATCGGGCCTGACGACCTGACGCGCGACGAGATCGCGCAGTTCCTCGCCACCCTGCCGACGCCGCCGCCAATGCCTGCGACGCCGGGGCGCCGCGGCGCGACCGATCCGCACCGCCACGTCTCGGCCGGCCGGTGACATTGCCGGCGCCCCGGTCGGCTGCGCCGCCCGGACACAGGGCACGCGCCATGATCG
>CAYMRW010000526.1:590-1783 GCA_964392825.1 uncultured Rhodobacterales bacterium | reverse complement strand
AGCCGTCCCAGAAGAAGCTCGACGACGCCCGCGAGAAGGGCGAGATCCCGAAATCGACGGATCTTACGACGGCCGCCTCTTATGCCGGCCTTCTGGTCGCCTGCATCGGCCTCGGCGGCAGCGCGCTCGTCACGGCGGCGACGCACATGATGGCGTTCCTGGACCGTCCCGCGGCGCTCGCCGCCGAGGTGTTCGACGGTGGCTCCGCGCCTGTCCTCGGCGGCATCACCGCCGCCATCACCCTGCCGCTGCTGCCTTTCTTCGTGCTGCCCGGCATCCTTGCCCTCGGCGCCCTCTTTGCCACCCGCAGCCTCGTCTTCGCGGGCGAGCGGATGAAGCCCAAGCTGAACAAGATCTCGCCGATCGCGCAGGCCAAGAACAAGTTCGGACGCGCGGGCCTCTTCGAGTTCGCCAAGAGCTTCGCCAAGCTGATCATCTACGGCGTCATCCTTGGTCTCTTCCTGCTCCTCGAGCTGCCCGAGATCCTCGCGACCATGGCGCTGACGCCGGCGATGGCGACCGCCGTCCTGCTGCGCATGTCGGTGACGTTCCTGATGCTGGTCCTCGGCGTGGCGCTGGTGATCGGCGGCATCGACTTCCTCTGGCAGCGTGCCGAGCACCTGCGCAAGCATCGCATGTCCCACAAGGAGATGCGCGACGAACACAAGCAGATGGAAGGCGATCCGCACATGAAGCAGCAGCGGCGCCAGAAGGCCTACGACATCGCGACGAACCGGATGCTGACCGACGTGCCGCAGGCCGACGTGGTCATCGTCAACCCGACGCATTACGCCGTCGCGCTGAAATGGGACCGCGCCCGCGGCACGGCGCCGAAATGCATGGCCAAGGGCGTCGACGAGATCGCCGCGCGGATCCGCGAGATCGCGGCCGAGAACGGCGTGGCGCTGCACTCCGATCCGCCGACGGCGCGGGCCCTGCACGCGACGGTCGGGATCGGCGAGGAGGTGCGCCCGGAGCATTACCGCGCCGTGGCCGCGGCGATCCGCTTCGCCGAGGCGATGCGGCAGAAGGCGCGGCGCCGGTGAAGCCGTCCGACCTCGCCCCCCTGCGGCGTCTCGCCGGCGCCGTGTTCGAGGCGGAGCTGGCGCGGATGCGCGGCAACCGGGCCAGGGCGGCGGCCGTCGCAGCCCAGGTCGCGGACCTCCGGCAGGCCCGGCGCGACAGGGGTGCGG
>CAYMRW010000526.1:0-580 GCA_964392825.1 uncultured Rhodobacterales bacterium | reverse complement strand
TACTTCGGGGCCGACCACGACGGCGACTGCGGCCACTGCGACAACTGCAAGAATCCGCCCAAGCTCCACGACGCCACCCGCGACGCCCGCATCCTCGCCTCGGCGGACCTGCACTGGGATCGCTGGACCGACGAGCGCCTGCGCCGGCTGCAGGCCGAACGGGCGCGCATCGAGGCGGAGGCGGCGGCGATGCGGGTGGGTGCCCGTACAGCGTTCGGACGACGCGAGGCGCTGGCGGGCCTGAGCGCGCGCCTCGCCACGGAGGCGCGGCGCAAGGCCCAGCATCGCGGTTGACCCCGGCGCGGGCGCGGTGGCTCCGCTGCCTCGATCATGCACCGGATCGGCGGGGTCGCGTCACACGGGCTAGGGGGGAATCCGTCATACGCCTCCCGGCGGGGTCAGACCCGCTGGCGCACCACGCTGGTGATCAGGACGTCGGTCAGCATGTCGCCGCCGACGGCCTTGCGCGCGGCTTCGCGCAGGGCGGCGCGCAGGTCGTTCATCGCGCCGCTCGAGGTGAACCGTCCCTCGAACCCGCCGGCGTTGGCGTGATCGAAGAGCACGGTGAGAAGCGCGTCGC
>CAYMRW010000525.1:279-1797 GCA_964392825.1 uncultured Rhodobacterales bacterium | reverse complement strand
AAGCCTTCTCCCCTTGGTTCCGGCGGCACAGAATGTGGGGGCTGGGCGCTTGCGGCGGCTCGTGCGTTCCGGTAATGTTCCTGCATGGCGAGCCGCTGGAAACACGACCGTCCGCTCTCCCGCGCCCAGTTCGAGGCGCGGTTTCCCGATGACGCTGCTTGCGCGGCCTACCTGTCGGCCCGTCGCTGGCCGGAGGGCTTCGTCTGCCCGGGCTGCGGCGGCGCGAAGGGCTGGGCGCTGAAGACCAAGGCGCAGACGTGGGAATGCGCGGCCTGCCGGCGGCAGACCTCCGTCACCGCGGGAACCGTCATGCACGGCAGCCATCTGCCGCTGAAAGCCTGGTTCACCGCCATCCACATCATGACCAGCCATTCCAACGGCATCTCGGCCCTGCAGCTGCAGGCCCAGCTAGGCCTGGGCAGCTACAAGAGCGCCTGGCTGCTTCTGACCAAGCTCCGCCGCGCCATGGTCGACCCGGCGCGCAGCCTGCTCGAGGGCGTCGTGGAGATCGACGAGACCGAGATCCCCTTGCGCTGCAAGGACGATCCGCCCGCGGGCGGTCAGGGCCGCAGCCCGCAGGGCAAGATGTTCGTCGCGGGCGCGGTGCAGCTCTCGCCCGAGGGCCATCCCCGCCGCATCCGCCTCGCGCCGATCGCCGACTTCTCCGCCGCCACGCTCAAGCCCTTCGTCGCCGCCACGGCCGCGCCCGGCGCCTGCGTCGTCACCGACGGCTGGTCCGGCTACGCGGGACTGCCCGATCACGCCCACGACCCCAAGGTCGTGGGTAAGATGGCCGCCCATGTCGTGCTCAAGTGGACCCATCGCGTCTTCTCGAACCTCAAGGCATGGGCGCTCGGGACCCTCCACGGCCTGCGCCGCCAACACCTCAAACGCTACCTCGACGAGTTCGTCTTCAGATGGAACCGGCGGCGCCACACCGCCGCGGCCTTCGACAGTCTGCTCGGCCTCGGCGCCCGCCTCGCCCCCGCAAACGCCCGGGACTTCGTCGAGCAGCGCGTCTGATCCCCCTCGGCCGAGCGGAGGCCCGGCGCCGCACAGCGCCCGACAACGGCATAGGCCGAGACAAACCTCCAAACACCCCTCGCCAGAGACCAGCAGCGCCCAAGCGGAAGCTGGGCTCAACGGATTCGGCAACTCAGTGAACAAGCGGGAAGGTCGCCAACCACAACATCTGGGGCCGCCGGAACCAACGGGAGAAGGCTTATCCAAAAAAATCAGATGGCTCTTTTGATTTTAAAAAGAGACCGCGCTTTAAACGTTACCAAGATGAGCAAAAAGGCATAGTTTGCACGACGATATGGACGGATATATCGCCAATTAATGCCCGTGCCCAAGAACGCCTCGGCTACCCCACCCAGAAGCCCGTCGCCCTGCTCGAACGCATCATCTCCGCCTCCTCCAATCCCGGCGACGTGGTCCTCGACCCGTTCTGCGGCTGCGGCACCACGATTCACGCCGCCGAGAAGCTGGGCCGGGCGTGGATCGGGATCGACATCA
>CAYMRW010000525.1:0-269 GCA_964392825.1 uncultured Rhodobacterales bacterium | reverse complement strand
AGCGCCGCCTGCGCGACGCGTTCAAGGACGCGCTCACGCCCTACCAGCTTCACGGCGTGCCGACCGATCTCGCCGGCGCCCGCGCGCTCGCCGAGCAGGACAAGCACCAGTTCGAACTGTGGGCCGTCACCCTGATCCCCGACGCCCAGCCGCATAATGACGGAAAGAAGGGCGCCGATCAGGGCCGCGACGGCTATCTCTACGTCGCAGGGCCGAACCGCAAGACCGAACGCGCGCTGATCGAGGTGAAGGGTGGCGGGGTCGGGGCC
>CAYMRW010000524.1:0-1809 GCA_964392825.1 uncultured Rhodobacterales bacterium | reverse complement strand
CTCGCGCAGATGGAGACGGATCTGCGCGGCACCCTGTCCGCCGCCCGCGCCCGCAAGAGCGGCGGCTGACCGGCACCGCCATGCGGCCCCTCGCCCTCCTGACGGCGCTCGCCCTGATGACCGCCTGCACGGTACCGCCGCCCGAGAAGCCTGTCCCGGGCGGACCCGTCGAGCAGCATCTGCGCAAGGCGCCGCCGCGAACGGCCCCGGGCGCAAGCGACGAGCTTCGCCGCTATTACGCGCGGATCGAGGACAGCCTGTCGTCGCGCGGGCTTCTGCGGACCGACGGCGGCGGCACCGACGCGCCCTACACCAGCGACGACCTCGTCCGGAACTTCATCCAGATCGCGCTCTTCGAGGAGTACTCGACCGTCGGCAACCGGATCGTTCCGGCGGAGACGCCGAGCCAACTGCACAAATGGACCGAGCCCGTGCGGCTGGAGATCATCATCGGCGCGGGCGTGGACGCGGAGCGTGCCGACCGGGACCGGCAGCTTGTGGCGGAGTACGCCGCGCGCCTCGGCCGTGTCGCGGGGCATCCGATCGACGTCGTCGGGGCGAACGGCAACTTCCACGTCCTCGTCCTCACGGACAGCGAGCGGCGTGCGTTCGGACCGCGGCTGCAGCGCCTGATCCCCGGCATCGGTCCGGCGGCGGTCCGTGCCGTCACCGAGATGCCGCGCGAGAACTACTGCCTCGTCTTCGCGCTCGATCGGGGGGGGCGCGGCGTCTACACCCAGGCCGTCGCCGTCGTCCGCGACGAGCATCCCGACCTGCTGCGCCGCTCCTGCTTCCAAGAGGAGATCGCACAGGGTCTCGGCCTGTCGAACGACAGCCCGCGGGCGCGCCCGTCGATCTTCAACGACGACGAGGAGTTCGCGCTTCTGACGACGCACGACGAGTACCTCCTGCGAATGCTCTACGATCCGCGGATGCAGCCCGGCATGACGATGCAGGAGGCGCTGCCGGTCGCGCGCACCATCGCGCAGGAAATCCTGCCGGCGAGCTGAGGGGAAACGTCATGCCCATCTGGGACTTCCTGTCGGGCCAGTTCATCGACGTCATCCACTGGACCGACGACACCCGCGACACAATGGTCTGGCGCTTCGAGCGCGAGGGGCACGAGATCAAGTACGGTGCCAAGCTGACGGTGCGCGAGGGGCAGGCCGCGGTGTTCGTCCACGAGGGCGTCCTCGCCGACGTGTTCAGGCCCGGTCTCTACCTCCTTGAGACCAACAACCTGCCCATCCTCACCACCCTGCAGCACTGGGACCACGGGTTCCGCAGCCCGTTCAAGTCGGACATCTACTTCGTGGCGACGCGGCGTTTCACCGACCTGAAGTGGGGCACCAAGAACCCGGTGATCCTGCGCGACCCCGAGTTCGGGCCGGTGCGCCTGCGCGCCTTCGGCACCTACACCATCCGCGTCGCCGACCCCGGCCGCTTCCTGACCGAGATCGTGGGCACCGACGGCGAGTTCACCGAAGGGGAGATCTCGTTCCAGATCCGCAACATCATCGTGCAGGAGTTCAGCCGCGTGGTGGCGGCAAGCGGCATTCCGGTGATCGACATGGCGGCGAACACGGATGATCTCGGCCGCCTCGTCGCGGCCGAGATCGGCGGCACGCTCGGCGAGTACGGACTGACCATGCCCGAACTCTACGTCGAGAACATCAGCCTGCCCGATGCCGTGGAGGCGGCGCTCGACACACGCACCTCGGCCGGGATCGCCGGCGATCTGGGGCGCTACACGCAGTTCAGCGCCGCCGAGGCGATGACCCGCGCCGCGGCCAATCCCGGCGGCGCCGG
>CAYMRW010000523.1:0-1813 GCA_964392825.1 uncultured Rhodobacterales bacterium | reverse complement strand
ACATCGACCACAAGCCCGGCGGCCACGCCTTCGCGGGCGAGCGCACGCGGATGACCGAGGCCGAGGTGATGGCCATGGTGGGCGGCGACGAGGGCAGCCAGTCATGAGGGTCGGGCGAATTGAGTCAAAGGGTCACGTATATCCGTTCCCTTCGCTCGCGACGATCGCGCCATGCATACTCCACAAATACACGAGAGTGTTTCCCGAAGCGATACCACCGCCGCTTCCAAGGCAACTCGACAAGCCTCATTTTGAAGATTTGGGCCCCGTTCCGTTCTGGCATTACGTCAAACTGGTAAGGGATAACCGGCCGAGGACCAATTCCGGATGCCCAGCCCGCTATTCCCGTTTCGCCGGAGGCAACTTGCACAAGGCCCAAACGCCCTCCCGCGACGCCGACTCTAAACACAGTGATCCCGGGCCGTTGGTCAGTGCTGACCTTGAACGCTCTCCAATCTTGGGAGGAGGCACCGAACAAGGGCTCGAAGTACGGACTTGGCCTTTCGATGGACTTGGCCATCAATCGTGCTTGGCGGTGGGCATTCCACGCTGCGATCGCCGCCGCGACCGCACTACCGGCGCTTATGAGGAGCGCCCAAGCTTCGATCGAAAGCACACTCACGAACTGGCTGCCGCATGAAGACCCAGAATAGACGCCTTTACTACCAACGGGCGCGTTCAAATGGCCAGTGCCTCTCAAGAGCGGGGCACCCCCATGTCTGAGCCCGTCGCGGCCGGCCCGGTCGACGGGCGGTGCCTCTGCGGCGCCGTCACGCTGAGCGTCGCGCACACGCCGGACGCGCGGCCGGGCGTCTGCCACTGTCGCATGTGCCAGCGCTGGTCGGGGTCGCTCTTCGCCTGCTTCTCCGCCCCCGCCGAGGCGGTGACGGTGACGGGGGAGGTCGCGCGCTTCGCCTCGTCGAGTTTCGCCGAGCGCGCCTTCTGCGCGCGCTGCGGCAGCCATCTGTGGATGCGCGACACCGGCCGACCGGACGCGGCCTACGACCTGATGCCCGGGCTCTTCGACGCCGCGTCGGACTGGCCGCTGCAATCGGAGATATACGCCGACCGGGCGCTCGCCTCGGTGCGGCTTTCGGGCGACCACCGCCGCGCCACCGGCGCCGCGTGGGAGGCCGACCACCCCTTCGTGGAGGATGTGCGATGACCTACGACGACCGCTGGGCGGCCGGGGAGGAGGCGCGCCGCGCCTGGATGGCCGAACATTCGCTCTACCGGGACGCGGACGAGCGGGCCTCGTGCGGCGTCGGGCTCGTCGTGTCGATCGACGGGACGCGCACGCGGCAGGTGGTCCGGCACGGCATCGACGCGCTGAAGGCCATCTGGCACCGCGGCGCCGTCGACGCCGACGGGCGCACCGGCGACGGCGCCGGCATCCACGTGCAGATCCCGCGCGCCTTCTTCCGCGACCAGATCGAGCGCACCGGCCACCGGCCGCGGCCCGACGAGCTGCTGGCGGTGGGCCAGGTGTTCCTGCCGCGGATCGACTTCAACGCGCAGGAGACCTGCCGGACCATCGTCGAGACGCAGGTCCTGCGCATGGGCTACTACATCTACGGCTGGCGCCACGTGCCGGTGGACATCGACGTCCTCGGCGAGAAGGCCAACGCCACCCGGCCCGAGATCGAGCAGATCCTGATCTCGAACTCCAAGGGCGTCGACGAGGAGACGTTCGAGCGCGAACTCTACGTGATCCGCCGCCGCATCGAGAAGGCGGCCGCGGCGGCGCAGGTGAGCCTCTACATCGCGTCGCTGTCTTGTCGGAGCCTGATCTACAAGGGCATGATGCTGGCCG
>CAYMRW010000522.1:0-1813 GCA_964392825.1 uncultured Rhodobacterales bacterium | reverse complement strand
AGGTGTCCTCGCCCCCCTCGTAGTCCTGCACCTCGACGGCGTTGTTCGCCTCGGCCCAGTCCTTGTCCATGATGAACATGTTGGTGAGGTTCGCGGGCAGGATCGGGTTCGGCCCGTCGGTGACGATCTCGACGGTGTACTCGTCGGGCGCGCCGACCTCGACCACGCTCGCCAGAAGCTCCTTCATGCCGCTGTCTTCGCTCCGGGCGCGGTTCAGGCTGAAGACCACGTCCTCGGACGTGAACTCGGCGCCGTCGTGGAAGGTGACGCCCTCGCGCAGGTTGAAGACCCAGACGTTCGGGTCGTCCTCGCTGGCGTTCCAGTCGGTGGCCAGCGTCGGCACCAGCTCGCCCGTGGTGTCGCGGATGACGAGCGGCTCCATGATCTGGTGGTTCAGCGTGTGCGTCGGCCCTTCGTTCTGGGCGTGCGGGTCGAGGGTCAGGCCATCGCCGGCACGGGCCCAGCGCAGCGTCTCGGCGGTGGCGGGCATGGCCACGCCGGCGAGAAGCAGGCCGAGCAGGGCAGCCTTGCGGTTGGACATCTTTGATCTCCCTGTGTCTTGATGGCAACGAGAGTGTCGTCCGGCACAGGCAGGCGCAAGGGCCTCGGGCGCCGCGCAGGCGCCCCTTGCGAACCCGAACGGGCAATTTTCCGCAATCCCGTCCTGCGTTTCGCCGCCATCGCGTTATAGTGTGTACGCAAGAGCGACAGAGTGCGTAACAATCTGTCGTGGATTGATGCTCCTCGGAGGAGGTTCGAGATGGCAAGGCCCGTCAAGACGATCGGCAACCCCGTGTCCTGGACGCTGGATGCCGTGGCCGGTTCCTCGCGCTACGTCGCCGACGCCGCGGGCGAGATCGGCAGCGGCGACGCGACGCCCCCGCAGGTGGCGCATCTGGAGATCGAGGATCTGAAGGTCGCGCTGCGCAAGGGGTACGATGACTTCCGCGCCTTCCGCACGGACGTGATGTTCATCGTCGTCCTCTACCCGGTCATCGGGATCTGCCTCGCCGCGCTCGCCTTCAACCGCGAGTTCCTGCCGCTGCTGTTCCCGCTGATGTCGGGCTTCGCGCTGATCGGCCCCGTCGCCGCCACCGGCCTTTACGAGATGAGCCGGCGCCGCGAGCGGGGCGAGGAGGCGGGATGGGGCGCGGCCTTCGGCGCCTTCGGCTCGCCCGCGATCGGGGCGATCCTGACGCTCGGGTTCTACCTGCTGGTGATCTTCGTCGCCTGGATGCTCACCGCGTACCTGATCTACAGCGTCACGCTCGGGCCCGAGCCGCCGCTGTCGGTCGGTTCGTTCCTGACCGACGTGTTCACCACGGGGGCAGGCTGGGTGATGCTCATCGTCGGATGCGGCGTCGGGTTCCTGTTCGCGGCACTGACGCTGTCGATCAGCATCGTCTCGATCCCGCTGCTCCTGCACCGGCACGTCGGCGTGCCGCGGGCGATCGCCACCTCGGTCGAGGTGGCATCGCGCAACCCCCGGCCGACGGCCGCATGGGGCGCCATCGTCGCCGGCGCGCTGGTGCTCGGGACGATCCCGCTGTTCCTGGGGCTGATCTTCGTGCTGCCCATCCTCGGGCACGCGACCTGGCACCTCTACCGCCGCGCGGTGAACTGACGAGGGGGGCGGTGGCCCCCCTCATCGACGCTAGGACGTCTGGGTGTAGCGGTAGGGTCGGCCGGCCTCGCGCATGAGCGCGTTGTAGTCCTTGAAGATCTGCACCACCCGCGCCTTGGTCTCGGATTCCGCGGCGATCTCGTCCCAGAACGCCTCGGCCGCCGCCTCGACCTGCTCCCACTCCTCGTC
>CAYMRW010000521.1:0-1827 GCA_964392825.1 uncultured Rhodobacterales bacterium | reverse complement strand
CGTCCGAGCACGTGCAGGTGATGACCGACCGCGACGACTGGTTCCTCGAGAACATGACCGCCTACGGAGCCCTCTTCCTCGGGCCGCGCACCAACGTCGCGAACGGCGACAAGGTCATCGGGACGAACCACACGCTGCCGACGAAAAAGGCCGGGCGCTACACCGGCGGGCTCTGGGTCGGCAAGTTCCTGAAAACCCACAGCTACCAGAAGGTGACGACCGACGAGGCGGCGGCGGAGATCGGCGCCGTGGGCTCGCGCCTCTGCCTGCTCGAGGGCTTCGTCGGCCACGCCGAGCAGTGCAACCTGCGCGTCCGTCGCTACGGCGGGCTCAACGTCCCCTACGGCGGCGCCGCGCCGGTGAAGCGAGCGGCGGAGTGAGGCCATGCCGGCGGGTCCAGCGATCGTCCCCTACCTCTCCTACGTCGACGCGAAGGCGGCGATGGCGTTTCTCGAGCGCGCCTTCGACCTGCGCCCGCTGCAGGCTTTCGACGGCCCCGACGGGCGGCTGATGCACGGCGAGATGGCGCATGGCGGCGGGGTCGTGATGTTGGGCAGCGTCGACGCGGCCGCGGGCAAGGGAAGCCCCGGCATCTACCTCGTCGTGGGCGACGTCGACGCCCACCATGCCCGCGCGGTCGCGGCCGGGGCCGAGATCGTCTACCCGCCCGAGGACACCGAGTTCGGCACCCGCCGCTACCGCGCCCGAGACCCCGAAGGCCACGAATGGAGCTTCGGCAGCTATGCCCCCGCCGCCCAGCCAGACCCTTGAGGCGCCCGCCCGGGTCGACGCCAACGACCGTCCGACGCGGCTCAAGGCGCTGATCGCGCCGCTCCGCGCAGCGATGTACGATTTCCCCGACGGCGGCGTACCAGGCGCGCTCGCGGCGCTGATCGCCCCCGATGCGACGGTCCGCTGGTGTCATCCGATCGGTGATCTCCTCGGACCGTCCGCGTTCTATGACACGGCCCTCGCGCCGCTCCTCGCCGCCATCCCGGACCTCGAGCGCCGCGATACGATCGTCGTCGCCGGCCCGACCGAGGAGGGGGCGGAGTGGGTCGGCTGCGGCGGCTACTACACGGGGACCTTCGAGCGGCCGTGGCTCGACATCCCGCCGACGGGCCACCAGGCGGCAATGCGGTTCCACGAGTTCTATCGCTTCGAGGGCGACCGCGTCGCCGAGGTGCAGGCGCTCTGGGACATCCCCGAACTGATGATCCAGGCCGGCGCCTGGCCGATGGCGCCTTCGCTTGGGCGCGAGTGGCACGTGCCGGGGCCCGCGACGCAGGACGGGATCGTCCCCGGCCCCTATGACGCCGAGACGAGCGCCGCGACCCGCAAGCACATCGTCGACATGCTGGCCGCGCTCAAGCGCCACCCGGATGAGGGCGGGCCCGAACTGATGGAGATGGAGCGCTACTGGCACCCACGGCTCAACTGGTACGGTCCGTCGGGCATCGGCACCGGCCGCGGCATCCGCGGGTTCCGGCACTGGCACCAGATCCCGTTCCTGAACGCCATGCCCGACCGCGGCCGGTACGCGGGCGAGGTCGTCTATCACTTCTTCGGCGACCGCAACTACGCCGCCGTCACCGGTTGGCCGAACATGATCCAGACCGTGAGCCGCGACGGCTGGCTCGGCATCGCCCCCTCCGGCCGGCGGATCACCATGCGCTCGCTCGACTTCTGGCGCCTCGAGCACGGGCTGATCCGCGAGAACTGGGTGCTCGTCGACCTGCTCGACGCCCACGCGCAACTGGGCGTCGACATCTTTGCGCGGCTTCGCGAGTTCAACAAGTCGCGCACGGGCTTCGACCCCGAGACGGG
>CAYMRW010000520.1:0-1840 GCA_964392825.1 uncultured Rhodobacterales bacterium | reverse complement strand
CCGGGGAGCCCCGATGAGGACGGCGACCGTTTCATCGAGATCTGGAACCTCGTCTTCATGCAGTACGAGCAGTTCGAGGACGGCACCCGGCGCGAACTCGCGGCGCAGTCGATCGACACCGGCATGGGGCTCGAGCGCATCGGCGCGGTGCTGCAGGGCAAGCACGACAACTACGACACCGACCTCCTTCGCGCGTTGATCGAGGCCGCCGCCAACGCCACCTCGACCGATCCCGACGGCCCGGGGCGCACGCACCACCGGGTGATCGCCGATCACCTGCGCTCGACCTCGTTCCTGATGGCCGATGGCGTCATGCCGTCGAACGAGGGGCGCGGCTACGTCCTGCGCCGGATCATGCGCCGGGCGATGCGCCACGCGCATCTGCTCGGCGCCGACGCGCCCCTGATGCATCGGCTCGTCCCGACGCTGGTCTCGCAGATGGGCGCCGCGTTCCCCGAACTCGGCCGCGCCCGGGCGACGATCGAGGAGACGCTGCGGCTCGAGGAGACGCGCTTTCGCCAGACGCTCGAGCGTGGCCTGAAGCTCCTCGACGAGGAGCTTTCGGGTCTGCCCGAAGGTGCCGAGCTTCCGGGCGAGGCGGCGTTCCGCCTCTACGACACCTACGGCTTTCCCCTCGACCTCACCCAGGACGCGTTGCGGGAGCAGGGCCGTGGCGTGGACGTCAACGCCTTCGACGCGGCGATGGAGGCGCAGAAGGCCAAGGCCCGTGCCGCCTGGGCCGGCTCCGGCGAGGCGACCGAGGCCAAGCTCTGGTTCGACCTCGCCGACGCGCACGGCCCCACGGAGTTTCTCGGCTACGACACCGAAGCGGCGGAGGGGCAGATCCTCGCCATCGTCCGCCGTGGCGAGATCGTCGATCACGCCACGGCGGGCGAGAGTGTCCTCGTCGTGGTCAACCAGACCCCGTTCTACGCCGAGGCCGGCGGCCAGGTCGGCGATGCCGGCACCCTGCGCACGTCCGGGGGCCGTGCCGGTATCGAGGACACCAAGAAGGTCGCCGGCATCTTCATCCATTACGCCGACGTGGAGGAGGGGAGCATTGGTGTCGGCGACGGCGCCGTGCTCGAGGTCGACCATGCCCGGCGGGGCGCCATCCGCGCCAATCATTCGGCCACGCACCTGTTGCACGAGGCGCTGCGCCAGGCGCTGGGCGATCACGTGGCGCAGCGCGGGTCGCTGAACGCGCCCGACCGACTGCGGTTCGATTTTAGCCACGCCCAGCCGTTGACACCGGAACAGTCCGAACGGGTGGCGACAGAAGTGAACGCCTTCATTCGCCAGAACGACCCCGTCGGGACGCGGATCATGACCCCCGACGAGGCCCGTGCGCTCGGCGCGCAGGCGCTTTTCGGCGAGAAGTACGGCGACGAGGTGCGCGTCGTCGCGATGGGACGCGCCCGCACCGGCAAGGGAGCGGAGGGAACGACCTACTCGATCGAACTCTGCGGCGGCACGCATGTGCAGCGAACCGGAGACATCGGGCTCTTCGTGCTCCTCGGCGACAGCGCGTCCGCCGCCGGGATCCGCCGGGTGGAGGCGCTGACCGGGGCGGCGGCGCTGCGCCACGTCGCGGCGCGCGAGCAACAGATGGCCGAGGTCGCCGCCGCGCTCAAGGCGCCGGTCGACGAGGCGCCGGGCCGCCTGCGGACCATCCTCGAGGAGCGCCGCGCGCTGCAGAACGAGGTCGCGCAGCTGCGCCGCGAGCTCGCCATGGGCGGCGGCGGAGGCGGCGAGATCTCCCGCACCGTCGGCGGCGTGTCCTTCGTCGGACAGGTGGTTCAGGGCGTGACCGGCAAGGACCTGCCGGCGCTGATCGACG
>CAYMRW010000519.1:0-1845 GCA_964392825.1 uncultured Rhodobacterales bacterium | reverse complement strand
GCGGTGTCGTCGAGAATGCGGCTGACGGCGAGGCTCTCGGGCACGAACCAGTCCCTCAGCTTTCCCCGGATGGCCTCGTCCTGGGGCATCCGCTCGACCCGGATCAGTGCCGAGGTGATGCGCGTGCCCGGTGCCCGTGCCAACCACTCCTCGGGGAACATCGAGAACGTCGCCGCGTCGAACGGACGCTCGGCGTTGCCCGTGTCGAACACGGTGTAGCTGACGAACTCGGTATGGCTCTCCCACTTGAGGACGTGCCGGCCGATCTCGCCGAAATAGTGCGTGGCGTCGGGCTTGGGGTGCTGCGCCCCATAGCGGTCCAGCAATTCGAGCAGGTGCGCTCGGTCCGCCTCGCGGTCGCGGGCGGCGGCGTTCTGCGGCTGCTTGATGGCGAGGAACGCGGCCCGGCACGGCGCGTCGAGCGACGGAAACGGCCGCGCGTGCAATTCGTTCGCAAGCGCGTAGCGGAGCGGATGGTCTTCGATGGGCGGCATGGCGTCCCCGGCAGGGCCGGTCCTCACGGTTCAGTGGTGGCGGCAGCCGGCCCCCCGCGCCATCAATTCAGCTGATTGATGAGCGCATCCATGCTTGCCTTGGCGTCGCCGTAGAACATGCGCGTGTTCTCCTTGAAGAAAAGGGGGTTCTCGATACCGCTGTATCCCGTCCCCTGACCGCGCTTCGACACGAAGACCTGCTTGGCCTTCCAGACCTCCAGAACCGGCATGCCGGCGATGGGCGAGCCCGGATCCTCCTGCGCCGCCGGGTTCACGATGTCGTTCGAGCCGATGACGATGGCGACGTCGGTCGAGGGGAAGTCGTCGTTGATCTCGTCCATCTCGAGCACGATGTCGTAGGGCACCTTGGCCTCGGCCAGGAGCACGTTCATGTGCCCCGGCAGACGTCCGGCAACGGGGTGGATGGCAAAGCGCACGGTCTTGCCCTGGGCGCGCAGCTTGCGCGTCAGCTCGCTGACCGATTGCTGCGCCTGCGCCACCGCCATACCGTAGCCCGGCACGATGATGACCGAGTCGGCGTCCTCGAGCGCCTGCGCCACGCCGCCCGCGTCGATGGCGATCTGCTCGCCCTCGATCGCTGCGCTCGCCTGCTGGCTGCCGCCCCAACCGCCGAGGATGACGCTGACGAAGGAACGGTTCATCGCCTTGCACATGATGTAGCTGAGGATGGCGCCCGAGGATCCGACGAGGGCCCCCGTCACGATCAGGAGGTCGTTCGACAGCGTGAAGCCGATCGCCGCCGCGGCCCAGCCGGAGTAGCTGTTCAGCATCGAGACCACGACCGGCATGTCGGCGCCGCCGATGCCCATGATGAGGTGGTAGCCGATGAAGAAGCTGAGCGCGGCGAGCACCAGCAGCGTCCAGAACCCGCCGCCCGAGAGATAGACGATGGCGAGGAGCAGACAGAGCGCCGCGGCGGCGGCGTTCAGGAGGTGCCCGCCGGGAAGCTGCTTCGGCTTGCCGTCGACGCGGCCGGCGAGCTTGCCGAACGCGACGACCGAGCCGGTGAACGTGACCGCGCCGATGAAGATGGCGAGCACCACCTCGACCTGCAGGAACGTGAGCTCGGCCTGATCCTTCGTCGCGACGAGGGCGGCGAAGGCCGAGAAGCCGTCGGCCTCCCCCGCCTCCTGTGCGCTGAGTACGCGCCGCCGCTCGATGTCGGCGTTCCAGGCCACGAACACGGCGGCAAGGCCGACGAACGAGTGCAGCGCCGCGACGAGCTGAGGCATCTCGGTCATCTCGACGCGCTTGGCGACGTACCAGCCGGCGACGGCACCGACCGCCATCATCGGCAGCATGATCCAGTAGGCGCCGATGCCGGGGCCGA
>CAYMRW010000518.1:0-1854 GCA_964392825.1 uncultured Rhodobacterales bacterium | reverse complement strand
CGGTCTCGCCGGCAGCCAGTCGGTGACCGTCAGCAGTTTCACCGCAGCCGGCGAGGGGGCGAGCCTGCGCACGAACGTCTCCGACCGCTGCCGCGAGGCCATGATCGAACTGCACGGCCAGGCGCGGTGGGACGCCGCCGTCGCCCAGCAGGCAGCGATCGAGGAGGCCGGCGGCGCCGCCCGGGCGCAACCCCGCACCGAGGAGGAGATGGTCGAGGCGCGTCGCGTCGCCATCTCTAACGCCCCGCCGATCGGCACCGGCATCCTGTTCGGCTGCGTCCTCGCGGGCCTCGCCCTCAGCCTCGCGCGCGGCACGGCGCCGACGGCCCCCGGGTTGCCGCTTGCCGTGGGCGCCGGCGGCATCGTCCTCGCGCTCCTCCTCGACGCGCTCTTCGTCGCGCCGCGCACCACGCCCGGGGTGACCCTCCTGATCCTCGCGATCCCGCTCGCCCTCGCGATCTACGGGCTGCGCTACGCGACGGGTCTGCTGGCGCGGAACGACCTCTTGCGCGTCGTCTTCCCGCCCCTCGTTCTCATCATCGCGGTCCTCGGCTCGATCCTCGGCGGCATCACCAACCCGACGCCGGCGGCGGCGCTCGGTGCCGGCGGCGCGATCATGCTCGCCGCCTACCGGCGCCTGGCGGACACCGACCGGTCGGGCCGCATCGTCGTCATGACGGCGCTGGCCATCGTCATCATGATCCTCGCGGGCGTGAACTTCGACCTGCGCCTCAGCCGCTCCGGCGTGCTCCTCGAGGACCGGATCGCGTATCTCGTCGCACAGGTGGCCTATCTCTTCGCCATCTTCGGCCTGCTCTATTCCTGCTGGGTGCTGTTCGCCGGCGGCATCCTCTCGCCCGTCGTACGCGAGACCGCCAAGGTCACGTCGATGGTGTTCACCATCCTGATCGGCTCGCAGCTCCTCAACCTTGTCGTCATCTCGTTCGGCGGCGAGGAATACATCCAGAGCTTCCTGCGCTCCTTCGACCGGGAATGGGTGGTGTTCCTGATCGTCATGCTGATCCTGTTCATCCTCGGCTTCGTGCTCGATTTCCTCGAGATCATCTACATCGTGATCCCGATCGTCGGTCCGGTGATCTACGGCGGCACGATGGACCCCAAGTGGGTCACCATCATGATCGCCGTGAACCTGCAGACGTCGTTCCTGACGCCGCCCTTCGGCTTCGCGCTCTTCTACCTCCGCGGGGTGGCGCCGCCCTCGGTGACGACGGCGCAGATCTACCGCGGCATCATCCCCTTCGTCGTCATCCAGGTGGTCGGCCTGGCGCTGCTCTGGATGTTCCCGGCCGTCGTCACGATCGTGCCGAGCCTGTTCCCCAACTAGCCTTAGGCGCAGCCCCGTCGTATTGTCGGGGCAGCCCCGGGGAGCGTCGTCGGGCGGCGGTGCCTGCGGTCAGCCGCGGGTCGGACGCGTGTCGGGCAGGCTGATCCGTGCCACCTGTTCGGCGATCGGATCGGTCGAGAGCGGATGCATGCGGGACGAGTAGCGCGACGGATCGACCATCGGCTGCCATTCCCCCCCGTGATAGACCTCGAGCGACGGGAACCGCGCCTTGTAGCCCATCTTCGGGCTCCCCGGGACCCAGTAGCCGAGGTAGACGTAAGGCAACCCCGCCTCCCGCGCGATGTCGACGTGATCGAGGATCACGTAGGTGCCGAGACTGTCACCGGCGAGGTCCGGGTCGTAGAACGAGTAGACCATCGACAGCCCGTCCTCGAGCACGTCGGTCAGGCAGACGGCCGCCAGCCGGCGCTCGCCCTCGCGCCGGTCCGCGTATTCGATCACGCGGCTGCGGATCGGCGTCTCCTCGATCATCGCCGCGAACTCGAAGA
>CAYMRW010000517.1:0-1856 GCA_964392825.1 uncultured Rhodobacterales bacterium | reverse complement strand
CGGCGCCGCCTTCCTGCAGGATGCCGTCGATCTCGAAGCCCTGCGCCTCGGCGAAGTCGTAGATGTCGTCGATCACCGGCCCGTACTCGTCGACGGCGCTCATCGAGTAGGCCTGGCGGGCCGCGGCGCGGCGCCCGGTGCGGCCCATCGGCGGCTCGATCGGCTGGTTCGGGTCGGTGTTCCGCGCAACCAGATAGAATTCCATCTCGGGGGCGACGATCGGCTGCCATCCGTGGGCATTGTACCGCTCGATGACGCGGCGCAGCACGTTGCGCGGCGCGATGGGCCAGGCGGTCCCGTCCTGGTCGGCGATGTCGTGGATCACCTGCAACGTCATGTCCTGCGCCCAGGGTGCCGCCGTCGCGGTCGAGTAGTCGGGCGTCAGGATGAGATCGGGTTCGGTGAACGCCTCCTCGCCGTCGTCGGCCCAGTCGCCGGTGATGGTTTGCAGGAACACCGAGTTCGGAAGGTAGAAGCGCTTCTGGGTGGCGAACTTCGCGGCCGGCATCGCCTTGCCGCGGGCGATGCCCGACAGGTCGGCGACGACGCATTCGACCTCGTCGCAGCGGCGCCCGTCGAGATAGGCGCGCGCCGCCTCGGGCAGGCGTTCGATCCAGTTCAAGCGGCCCCCTTCAGGAATCTTGCGATCCGGTCCGCCATGCGCCCGCGGTCCATGGGCTCGGCCAGCCCGTCGGCGGCAGCGGCAAGCAGCGGGTCGGGAACCGTCCCGCGCCCGCGATGCTCGATCAACGCGCCGACCGTGGCCGCGTCGAACTCGGGATGCGGCTGCACCGTCAGGATCCCGTCGTAGAGAAGCGCTGCGTAGCGGCAGAAGTCGCTTTCGCCGATGACGCGGGCACCGCGCGGCGCCTCGACGACCTGATCCTGGTGCCAGGCGGCGACGCGGTACTCGGCATCCTCGATCCGGTAGGTCACCGGTCCCACCGACCAGCCGCCCGCGAACTTCTCGACCCGGCCGCCCAGCGCCTGTGCCACGATCTGGTGCCCGAAACAGATGCCGACAAGAGGACGGCGCGAACCGTGGATCGCCCGGATCAGATCCTCGAGCGGCCGAATCCAGGGCAGGTCGTCATAGGCGCCGTGGCGGGACCCGGTGATGAGCCAGCCGTCGGCCGCTTCGGGCCCCTCCGGGAACTCCCCGTCGACGACGTTCCATGTGGTGTAGCGAAACCCGTGCCCGTCGAGCAGATCATGGAACATGACGTCGTAGTCGCCATGCGCCGCCTTGATCGGATCGGCCGCGTGGCCGGTCTGCAGGATGCCGATGTGCATAGAACCGCCGGTTCGACAGATCGCGGCGACGGTACCGTCCCGGCGGGGCCGCCACAAGCGGCGCCCTGCCGAGGTCATCAGACCGTGTCGAGGTAGAGTTCGACGCGCTCGTCCTCGCTCAGACGCAGATATGTGTCGCGCTCCTGCCGCTTGGTCATCAGGTAGTTGCGCACGAGGTCCGGCGTGAGCAGCCGCGGCATCAGCGCGTCCGCCTCGAACGCGGCCATCGCCGTGTCCCAGTCCATCGGCATCTGCGGCAGGTCGCGGTCGTAGGCGTTGCCGCGGACGGGCGGCGGCGGCCGGGCCCCTGTGTCGATGCCGGAAAGCGCGGCGCCGAGGACCACGGCGAGGAGCAGGTAGGGGTTCACGTCCCCGCCCGCCACCCGGTGCTCGATCCGCCGCGCCGCGGGCTCGCCGCCCGGGATCCGGATCGCCGCGGTGCGGTTCTCGTAGGCCCAGCAGATGCCCGTGGGCGCATGCGCTTCGGGCACCAGCCGGTCGTAGCTGTTGCCGTGGGGCGCGAAGATCAGCGTCGAGCCGGGGATCGCGGCGAGGCATCCGGC
>CAYMRW010000516.1:0-1864 GCA_964392825.1 uncultured Rhodobacterales bacterium | reverse complement strand
TAGAAGGCGCGGTCGTCCTCGATCAGGCGGTCGTAGCCGACCACCGGGATGCCCTCGTCGGCGGCTGCCTGCACCGCGGGGATGATCGCCTGCGTGTCCTGCGCCAGGATGATCAGCGCGTCGACGCCCTGCGCGATCAGGCTCTCGACGTCGGAGAGCTGCTTGGCCGACGACGATTGCGCGTCGGTCGAGAGGTACTCGGCCCCCGCCTCCTCGAGCGCGGCCTGGATCGCCGCCTCGTCGGTCTTCCAGCGCTCCTCCTGAAAGTTCGACCAGCTGACGCCGACCGTCAGATCGTCCTGCGCCCAGGCGCCCCCCGCGAGGCCGAGGCTCATCGCCGCGGCCGAAACCAGCATCGTTCTCATCGTATCCTCCCCTGGAGATGCCTCTTGCCGGGCACCCCGAACCCTGTGGTGCGACCGAGAGTGACGCGCTTCGCAGCGCTTGTCAAAAGCGTTGCAAGGTCATCCGCTTGCCAACGTCGCGCGCTTCGGACCACGCTCGCGCCATGCGCTGCCGATCTCTCCCTCTCCGCGCGATCGCCGGTCTCGCCATGGCCATTCCCGGCGGTGGCCTCGCCGATCCGCGGTTCGAGGACCGGACTGCCGGACTTCCGGTCGAGCACGTCTATGCGGGCGGCTGGGAGCACTTCGTCGGCGGCGGCATCGCCGTTCTCGACTGCAACGGCGACGCGCTGCCCGACCTCGTCGCCGCGGGCGGCGCCGGGTCGGCGCGGCTCTTCGTCAACCGGGGCGACTTCCGCTTCGAGGCCGGCGCGGGACTGCCCGAGATGACGGGCGTGACCGGCGCCTGGCCGCTCGACGTCGACGGCGACGGCGCGCTCGACCTCGCCGTCCTGCGCGTGGGCCCGAACCGGCTCCTGCGGGGCGACGGGGCCTGCGGCTTTGCCGAGGGGCCGTGGGGGTTCGCGGGGGGCGACGCGTGGTCGACGGCCTTCGCCGCCACCTGGATCGACGACGACGCGCTGCCGACCCTCGCCGTCGGCAACTACGTCGACCGCAGCGATCCGGAGGGGCCGTTTGGCACCTGCGACGCGAGCACGCTGCACCGGCCGGAGGGGAACGGCTACGGCGCGCCCATGCCGCTCGAGACGCACTGCGCGCTCTCGATGCTCATCACCGACTGGCGGCGCGAGGGGCGGCGGGATCTCCGCGTCTCCAACGACCGGCACTACTACATTTCGGGCGGGCACGAACAGATGATCCGTCTCGAGACGCTGGCCGAACTCGGCGAGGGTGAGGGCTGGCCCCGCGTCTCGCTCTGGGGCATGGGCATCGCCAGCCGCGACATCACCGGCGATGGCGTCCCCGAGGTGATGTCGACGTCGATGGGCGACCAGCTTCTGCAGATCTGGCAGAATGAGCGCTACGTGGCGGCGCCCTACGCGCTTGGCACCTACGCGCAGCGGCCGCATCTGGGCGACGACGGGCGGCCGTCGACGGGCTGGCACGCCGAGTGGGGCGACGTCGACAACGACGGCCGCGACGACCTCTTCATCGCCAAGGGCAACGTCGACCAGATGCCCGAGAACGCCGCGCGCGACCCCAACAACCTGCTGATGCAGCAGGCCGGCGGGGCGTTCGTGGAGGCGGCGGCCGCGGCGGGCGTCGCGACGGTCGACCGGGCGCGGGGCGCGGCGCTTGCGGACCTCGACCGCGACGGACGGCTCGACCTTGTCGTGGTCAATCGCCGCGCTCCGATGGAGCTCTGGCGAAACGTCACTGACGACGCCGGCAACTGGCTGGCCGTCGCGCTGAGCCAGCCCGGCCCGAACCGCCACGGCGTCGGCGCGTGGATCGAGCTCAGGGCGGGCGGGCGCACGGCCTGGCGCGAGGTGACCGTG
>CAYMRW010000515.1:0-1874 GCA_964392825.1 uncultured Rhodobacterales bacterium | reverse complement strand
CCGCGGCCGCGCAGGATCGCCTCGGCGCGGTCGGCGAGCCTTCGGCCGATGCCGCGGCGCTGCCATGCGGGATCGACGCAGAGCTCCGCGATCTCTCCCCATGCGCCGTCGAGCCGAAAGCGCGCGAAGCCCGCGACGCGGCCATCGATCTCGGCCACGAGTACCGTCTCCTGCGCCTCGGCGTCGATGCCGGTGCCGACGGTCGCCGAAAGCCCGTGCGCCCGCTCCTCGCGGTCCCTGAAACGTGCAGCGGCGTCGCGGATGGCGCGTCGGACCAGCGCCTCGAGGACCGGCACGTCATCAGGTTCGATCCCGCGGATCCGGGCCCGCGCCGCCGTTCGCGTCCGCTTGTCGGTCATGGTGCCGTCGTTGCCCCCGGCGGCGACCGACTTCAAGTCGCGAGGCCCCGCCAGTCCACCCAGCGCCCGTGGAAGTCGCCGCGTCCGAGCGCGATCGTCTGCCGCGGCCGGGCGCCGTCCCAGAGATCGAGCCTCAGCCCGGCGCCGGGCCCGGCGTCGTCGGCCTCGAAACGGACCCAGGCAAGGGGCGCCTTTGGGGTCGCCGAAGCGCCCGCCGCCGCCATGAGCGCCTCGCCCTCGGCCTGCGCCGCGGGGGTCAGGTACTGCCATGCGATCGTCGAGTACACGACGCGGGCGCGTCCTTCCGGAGCGTCCGCGAGGCGCGACCGCAACCACGCGACGGCGTCCGCCCGATCGACCTGCGGCGGCGCCGCCCGGGCGATGGAGATGGCCGCCCGCATCCGCGCCAGCCGCTCCGGCTGATCGGGCCATACGTAGCTCAGCAGCCGGTCGACCGCGCCCGGATCGCTCAGGTCGCAAGGCCTCAGATCGCAGCCCGAGCGGGCTTCGATGACGGGGTCGCCGGCCGTCGGCGCGCGGCCGCGCGGGGCCGGCGCCAGCCGCACCCCCGAGCCGGGGTCCCCGCCCCGCCACGTGCCGATCGCGTACGCGAAACGGTCGCAGTTGAGGTTCAGCCCCGCCGAAGCGCCGACCTCGAGCAGTTCGAGCGGCCGCCCGACATGCGCCGCGATCGCCGCGAAGGCCGGATAGACGACCGCGGCGCGCGCCACCTCGTTCGTCTGGGGGGCGCTGTCGAGCGCAAGCGAGAGCCGTGGCGCCTCCTCCCCGAGCGCCGCAGCGATCTCGTCCCACGTGCCCGCGTCGGGCGGAGAGACGCCGTAGACGCGGGTCAGGCCCGGCCGCCGCCCCGACAGGGCGAGCGCGTGAAGGCCACCGCAGAGGCGTAGCGGAACGCTGTCGCCGAAGGAGGAGGGGTCACCTTGCCAGGCGAGGACGCGGTGCCCGACCTCGCCGTCGGGCGTCAGCCGCTCGCCGAGGGCGCGGCAGAGCCACGCCATGAAAGGGGATCCGAGCTTCCCGCAGGACTCCGATTGGAACGCGAACGCCGCCCGGACCCGCGCCTCGGCGTCCTGCGCCGCGTCGGGGGCCGCCGGCCCGAGCGAGCCGGGCGGCCCGAGCGGGTTCACATGAGCCGCTTCAGCGTCTCGGCGAGATCCGTCCGCTCCCACGAGAAGCCGCCGTCGTTGTCCGGCTGCCGGCCGAAATGGCCGTACGCGGCGGTGCGCTGGTAGATCGGGCGGTTCAGCCCCAGGTGCTCGCGGATGCCGCGCGGGGTGAGGTCCATGGCCTCGGCCACGGCCTCCTCGATCTCGGAGGGATGCGCCTCGCCCGTCCCGAACGTGTCCACGTAGATCGACAGGGGCCGCGCGACGCCGATGGCATAGCTGAGCTGGATGAGGCAGCGCGGCGCGAGACCGGCGGCGACGACGTTCTTCGCAAGGTAGCGCGCGGCGTAGGCGGCCGAGCGGTCGACCTTGGTCGGATCCTTGCCCG
>CAYMRW010000514.1:0-1878 GCA_964392825.1 uncultured Rhodobacterales bacterium | reverse complement strand
CCGCCGCCGCGAAGTCGGCGAGCGTCAGCGCGTCGCCGGCAAGCCAGCGCCGTTCCTCGAGCAGCGCCTCCATCCGGTCGAGGTGGCGCTTCACGGCGCGCGTCCCTGCCTTGACCGCGGCGCTGTCCGGATGGCCCCGTCCGCTGATCTTCTTGCCGACGCGCTCGCCCAGCAGCCGCTCGGTCACGTCGCGGTGGAAGGTGTCGTCGAAGAACTGGACGAGGCGCCGCACCTCGTAGCGCGCCCACGGATCCTGCGGCATCAGCGGCGGCTTCGGATGCATCTCGTCGAGCCATTCGCAGATCGCCGCGCTCTCGGTCAGGAACGCCGCCTCGACCTTCAACACGGGAACCTTTCCGGCGGGCGAGCGGCGCAGGAAGTCCGGGTCGCGCTCCCAGTAGCGCTCCTCCACGAGTTCGACCTCGAGCCGCTTCTCGGCGAGCGTCAGGCGGACCTTGCGGCAGAACGGCGACAGGGGCGAGTGGTAGAGGCGCATCATCGCCCCCTCTCTCGCGCGCGGGCCGGCGTCCATCAAGCCTCGAAGCACGCGGCGCGTCCGTCCCGGCGGATGGTTTCGGCGCCGTCGAGGATCTGCGCGCCGCGCCGCCGCACGAAGTCGCTCGGCTCGGCGGGCGAGCGCGCGGTCGGCGCCGGCAGGATCGCCGCGATGCGTGCCGCCTGGCTGCCGCTGAGCTCCGCCGCCGGTACCCCGAACCAGTGCCGCGCCGCCGCCTCGATGCCGAAGACGCCCGGCCCCATCTCGGCGACGTTGAGGTAGACCTCGAGGATCCGCCGCTTCGACCAGAGCGCCTCGACCGCCGGCGTGATCGCCGCCTCGAGCGCCTTGCGTGGCCACGACCGGCCCTGCCACAGGAACACGTTCTTGACGGTCTGCTGGCTGATCGTCGAGGCGCCGCGGCGGCCGCCGGCCTCGATCACCGCGCGGATCGCCGCCATGTCGAAGCCCCAGTGCCGGCAGAAGTTCGCGTCCTCGGCCGCGACCACCGCCCGCGGCACCACCGGCGCCATCGCCTCGATCGGCACCCAGGCGCGCTCCACGGGTCCGTGCCGCAACCCCTGCCAAACGATGTAGGGCGTCGAGGGCGGCGGCACGATCGCGAGCGCCGCGATGAGGAGTGTCAGGCCCGCCACCGCCACGGCCAGCGTCGCGAGGATCCGCCGCGGCCAGGCTCGGCGCCCCGCGCCGGCCTCGTCCCTCGTCGCGCTCGCGTCCCGTGCCATGGCTGCTCCTCGCCCGCGCGGCGCGCCGGCGTCAACCGGCAAGCCGGCGGCGCCCGCCGGCCGCCTACTCGGCCGGGACCTCGATCCGGTCGTGCGCCAGGGGATGCGCGAGGTGCGGCAGCATCTCCTTCGGGCAGACCTGCACGAAGGCCGGCAGCGCCTCCTCCCAGTTGGCGAGGATCTCGGTGCCGCGGCGGCTGCGGGTCTCGGCCACGTGCCGCTCGATCAGGCCGCGGAGCTGACCCTCCCAATGCGCGACGCCGACCGGGCAGCGCACCAGCGTGTCCATGTTGAGGAGGACGTCGGCCATGCCGTCCGGATCGTAGAGATAGGCCATGCCGCCGGTCATGCCGGCGCCGAAGTTGGCGCCGATCTGTCCGAGGATCACCGCGACGCCGCCCGTCATGTACTCGCAGCCGTTCGAGCCGCAGCCCTCGATGACGGCGTGGGCGCCCGAGTTGCGGACGGCGAAGCGCTCGCCGGCCCGGCCCGCGGCGAAGAGGTAGCCCGCGGTGGCGCCGTAGAGCACGGTGTTGCCGATGATCGTGTTCTCGGCCGCCTCGAGCGGCGAGGCCATCGGCGGGCGCACGACGATGGTGCCGCCCGACAGCCCCTTGCCGACGTAGTCGTTGGCAT
>CAYMRW010000513.1:0-1879 GCA_964392825.1 uncultured Rhodobacterales bacterium | reverse complement strand
GCAAGGCCGCCGCCGCGCTCGCCGCCGGCTGCACCGTCGTCATCCACCCCTCGGCGGAGACGCCGCTCTCGGCGCTGGCGCTGGCCGAGCTCGCGGACCGCGCCGGCCTGCCCCCGGGCGTCGTGAACGTCGTGACCGGCGACGCGCCCGAGATCGTCGGCGCATGGACCGCCGACCCGCGAGTCCGCGCCCTCTCCTTCACCGGCTCGACCGAGGTCGGGCGGCTCCTTTACCGCGACTCCGCCGACACCGTGAAGCGGCTGGTGCTCGAGCTCGGCGGCCACGCGCCGTTCCTGGTCTTCGCCGACGCCGACCTCGACAACGCCGTCGACGAGGCGATCAAGGCCAAGTTCGCCACCAGCGGACAGGACTGCCTCGGCGCCAACCGCTTCCTGGTCGAGCGCCCGGTCTACGACGACTTCTGCCGCCGCTTGAGTGAGCGCACCGCGGCGCTGACCCTCGGCCCCGGCCGCGACGACCGCGACCTCGGCCCGCTGATGAACGAGGCCGCCGTCAGGAAGCAGGAAGAGCACGTACGCGACGCCCTCGACCGCGGCGCCCGCCTGCTGACCGGCGGCGCGCGCGACCCGCAGGGGCCGCTCTTCTACCAGGCGACGGTGCTGGCCGACGTGCCGCAGGGCGCGCGCATCATGCACGAGGAGACGTTCGGCCCGACAGCCGCCGTGGCCCCCTTCGACACAGAGGACGCGGCGATCGCCTGGGCGAACGACACCGAGTACGGCCTCGTCGCCTACCTCCACACCCTCGACCCGCGGCGCATCTACCGGGCCTCCCGGGCGCTGCAGTTCGGCATGGTCGCCGTCAACCGCACCAAGGTCACTGGCGCCCCGATCCCGTTCGGGGGCATGAAGCAATCGGGCCTCGCCCGCGAGGGAGCCCGCTACGGGCTCGAAGCCTTCACCGACATCAAGTACGTCTGCCGCGACTGGGCGTGAAGCGATGCCCGTACCCGATCTTCCGACCGGGCCCGCCTTCATATTGGCGGAAATCCTATCGGGCAGTCGAGGGGCCCCGCCAACAGGCGGGGAGACCCTGAACCTCACGGCCGCGAGGCCGTTCCGCCGGAGGAAGGCCGCCCTGGCGGCCGACCGCCAAGCGCACGCCGAGCGGGAGCCCTCGCGGCTCCCCGAGGCGGGCGCTCCCCCCGACACCGGCGCACCCGTGGCGCCAACGAGGACTGCGACATGAACGAGATGCTGACCAACGACCGCCTGGCACAGTGGGACCGCGAGAGCCTGATGCACCCCTCGACCCACCTCGCGCAGTTCGCCCGCGGCGAGGCCACGCAGCGGATCATGGCCGGCGGCGAGGGCGTCTACGTCACCGATCGCGACGGGCGCCGCTTCCTCGACGCCTTCGCCGGACTCTACTGCGTCAACGTCGGCTACGGCCGCACCGAGATCGCCGACGCCATCGCCGAACAGGCGCGGCAGCTCGCCTACTACCACGCCTATGTCGGCCACGGCACCGAGGCCTCGATCACGCTCGCCAAGATGGTGCTCGACCGCGCGCCGGCCGGCATGAGCAAGGTGTACTTCGGCCTCTCCGGCTCGGACGCCAACGAGACCAACGTCAAGCTCGTCTGGTTCTACAACAACATCCTCGGCCGGCCCGAGAAGAAGAAGATCATCTCGCGCTGGCGCGGCTACCACGGGTCGGGGCTGATGACCGGCTCGCTGACGGGGCTGCATCTCTTCCACAAGCAGTTCGACCTGCCGCTCGCCCAGGTGCTGCACACCGAGGCGCCGTACTTCTACCGCCGCCCGGATCCGGCGATGGACGAGGCGGCCTTCACCGCGCAGTGCGTGGCCGAGCTCGAAGCGCTCATCGAGCGTGAGGGCGCCGACACCATCGCCGC
>CAYMRW010000512.1:0-1882 GCA_964392825.1 uncultured Rhodobacterales bacterium | reverse complement strand
TCGGCGTTCAGGGCGCGATCGGCGTCGCCTTCCTCGCCTTCATCCTCTTCACCTCAAACCCGTTTCTCAGGCTTGCGGAACCGCCTTTCGACGGACAGGATCTCAATCCCCTCCTGCAAGACCCCGGGCTCGCCTTCCACCCGCCGTTCCTTTATCTCGGCTATGTCGGCCTGTCGGTGGCGTTCTCGTTCGCCGTGGCGGCCCTTCTCGAAGGTCGGGTGGATGCCGCATGGGCGCGTTGGGTGCGGCCGTGGACGCTTGCCGCCTGGCTGTTTCTGACCGTCGGGATCGCTCTAGGGTCTTGGTGGGCCTACTACGAGCTCGGCTGGGGCGGCTTCTGGTTCTGGGACCCCGTCGAGAATGCGTCGTTCATGCCGTGGCTCATCTCGGCGGCGCTCCTGCACTCGGCCATCGTCGTCGAGAAGCGGGAGTCGCTGAAGAGCTGGACGATCCTGCTCGCGATCCTCGCCTTCGGCTTCTCGCTCATCGGCACGTTCATCGTGCGCTCGGGCGTGCTCACGAGCGTGCACGCCTTCGCCAACGACCCCGAGCGCGGCGTCTGGATTCTGATGATCCTGGTCCTCTTCACCGGCGGGGCGCTGACGCTCTACGCCATGCGGGCGCACGAGATGCAGGCCCGCGGCGTCTTCGCGCTCGTGAGCCGCGAGAGCGCGCTCGTGGCGAACAACATCCTGCTCGCGGTCTCCTGCTTCGTGGTCTTCGTGGGTACGATCTGGCCGCTGGTGGCCGAGATGCTCTTCGACCGCAAGCTGTCGGTCGGACCCCCCTTCTTCGACGCGGCGTTCACCCCCTTCATGGTGGCGCTCGCGGTGATCCTGCCGCTCGGCGCGATGCTGCCGTGGAAGCGGGGCCGGCTGCGTTCGGTCCGGCCGCTCGCCGGCGTGGCCGTTCTCGCGTTTGCGGTGGGGGCGCTGGTCTGGGCGGTGCAGACCGGGCGCGGCGCGCTTGCCCCCGTAGGCTTCGCGCTCGGCGTCTGGCTGATCGCCGGCGCCGTCGTCGATCTGGCGCAGCGCACAGGGCGCGGGCCCTGGCGCGGTCGCCTCGTCCGCGCCGGGCGGCTGCCCGGCGCGGACTGGGGCAAGGCCGTCGCGCATGTCGGGTTCGGCATCACGGTCCTCGGCATCGCCGCCCTGACGGCCTGGACGGTCGAGGACATCCGGGTCGCGCGCGTCGGCGAGAGCTTCGAGGTCGGCCCCTACACGCTCACGCTCGAGGAGGTGCGGCCGCGCGTTCAGGGGCCGAACTTCGTGGCGACCGAGGCCGAGCTGAGCGTCCTGCGGGGCGATCGTCGGGTCGCGACGCTGGTGCCTGAGAAGCGGGACTATCCGGTGGCGCAGATGCCGACGACGGAGGCGGCGATCGACAATGGCATCCTCCGCGATGTCTACGTGGTGATCGGCGATCCGCAGGCAGATGGCGGGTGGGCGATCCGCACGTACATCAAGCCGTTCGCGAACTGGATCTGGGCGGGCGCGATCGTCATGGCCCTCGGCGGCTGCATCAGCCTCGGCGACCGGCGCTACCGGGTCGCCGCCGGCGCGCGCCGCGTCCGTCCGGTCGAGGCGGGAGTGCCGGCGGAATGAGGTGGCTGGCCGTCCTGCTAACGGTCTGGTCGACCACGGCCTTCGCCGTGCAACCCGACGAGGTGCTCGAAGACCCCGCGCTCGAGGCGCGGGCACGCGAGCTTTCGGGGGAACTGCGCTGCCTCGTCTGCCGCAACGAGTCCATCGACGAGTCGAACGCCGGGCTGGCCCGCGATCTTCGCCTCCTCGTGCGCGAGCGCCTCGTCGCCGGAGATACCGATGCCGAGGTCATCGACTTCGTCACCGACCGCTACGGCGAGTTCGTCCTCCTCCGTCCG
>CAYMRW010000511.1:0-1882 GCA_964392825.1 uncultured Rhodobacterales bacterium | reverse complement strand
ACGTTCGAGTTCCTCGACGACTGGGAGGACCGGTACCGGCACGTCATCGACCTCGGCCGCGCGATGCCGCCTCTCGAGGACGGACTGAGGGTGCCGGCCACCAAGGTCGAGGGTTGCGCCAGCCAGGTCTGGCTCGTCCCCGAGATCGACGGGTCGGGTGCGGCGGCGCGCCTCGGCTTCCGCGGCGATAGCGACGCGATGATCGTGCGCGGACTGATCGCCGTCTTGATCGCTCTGTACGGCGGCCTCTCGGCGCGGGAGGCGCTCGGCGTCGACGCGCAGGCCGAACTCGGCCGGCTGGGGCTCGACGATCACCTTTCCTCGCAACGTTCGAACGGGCTGCGCGCCATGGTCGAGCGTATCCGGCGGATCGCGGCCTCGGCCGAGGCCGTGGCCTAGAGGCGGCCGAGCACGCCTCCGAGATCCCCGTACCCCGTTCCGCGCCGCTCGTAGGCGAGGGAGAGCCGGGCGGCATGGCGCTCGGCCAGAGCGTCGAGGTCGGCGTCGTCGGTCTGCGCGAGATAGACGAGCTTCTCGTAGTGCCCGAAATACGCGTCACGGAGGTCCGGGTGACGGTCGAGGCCGAGCGGCCGCCAGACGAAGGCGTCGAACTGCCGGACGAGAAAATCGGTGAGGTAGAAGGCCGCGATCTCGTCCCGCGCGGCGAACCGCTCGACCCCGTCGAAGAAGGCGTAGCAATGCGGACCGCGGATCATGCCGACGCCCAGCCGGGCGCAGATGCGCTCCAGCGCCCCGCCGGTGCCGCAATCGGCGTAGGCCACGAAGATCCGCGCGTACTGGTCGCGGTGGCGCAGGACCGCGGCCTCGACCGCCGGCGCGATCTTCTCGGGGCGGTTGTGCAGGATCGCGGGCAGGCAGGCGAGGTCGAGATGCCCCCATCCGTTCGCCGCGCGCAGCGCGATGATCTCGTGGGCGAGCGCCCCGCAGGCGATGACCAGCACCTGCCCCGACCTGGCCGGCGCCAGCCCCTCCTCGCGCAGCGTCGCGTCGGCGGGGGCGCCGGTCACCGCAGCCGGACCGCGGTTCCGTAGCAGACGACCTCCGAGGCCCCCTGCTGGATCTGCGAGGTCTCCATGCGGACGGCGACGACGGCGTCGGCGCCGAGCCGCTCGGCCTCGGCCACCATCCGATCCAGCGCCTGCTCGCGCGCGCCGGCGAGGAGGGCGGCGTACTCGCGCACCTCGCCACCGACGAGGTTGCGCAGCGAGGCGACGATGTCGGCGCCGAGATGCTTGGCGCGCACCGTCGACCCGCGCACGATGCCCAGCGCCTCCGTTGTCTCGCGCCCGGGTACGCCGTCCGTCGTCACGACGAGCATCTCAGCGTTCGATGCGGTCGTAGTGGCGGTCCTCCGGGCTGCGCACGCGGTCGAGGACCACGCGAACGAGGACGTAGGCGATCAGGGCCGCGGGGATCGCCGCGGCGAAACCGAGGGCCGGGACCTGGAAGGTCGCGGCAAGAAGGGCCCCGAGGGCCACCGTGACGCCGGCGGCGACGATGACGAGGACGAGGATAAGAACGAAGCGGGCAAGCGGCATTGGCGCACCTCCTGATGCGTCAGAGGTAGTCGCCCGTGCGCCCTATTGCACGTCCCCCTTACCGATCAGTGGGCCATCAGCAGCGGCACGTCGGCGTCCGCCAGCATCCGGCGCGTGGTGCCGCCGAACACCGTCTCCTGGAATCGCGAGTGCCCGTAGGCGCCCATCACCAGAAGGCCGGCGGAGGAGTCCGTCGCGTGGCGCAGGAGCATGTCCGAGATCCGGGGCAGCGTGCTCGGCAGCATCACCACCTCGCTCTTGACCCCGTGCCGCGACAGCATGACCGAGATGTCGTGTCCGGGGTCCGGCCGCTCCGGCGCATG
>CAYMRW010000510.1:0-1889 GCA_964392825.1 uncultured Rhodobacterales bacterium | reverse complement strand
GGCCCTCGACGGCGAACTTCGAGGCGACGTAGGCGCCGCGCCACGGCGCCGCGACGTAGCCGAGGACCGAGGAGCAGTTGACGATGCGGCCGTGACCCTGCCGGCGCATCGCCGGCAGGACGGCGCGCGTCAGGTCGTGCAGCCCTTCGACATTGGTGGAGAGAACCGCCCGCAGCGCGTCGCGCGGGATGTCCTCGAGGGCGCCGGGGCAGGCGAAGCCCGCGTTGTTGAAGATCGCGTCGAGCCGGCCGCCCGTGCGCTCGAGCACGTCGCCGGTCGCCTCGGCGACCGAGGCCGGGTCGTCGACGTCGAGGCGCAGGGCCTCGAGCCCCTCGCCGCGCAGCCGGTTCACGTCGGCGCGCTTCCGGCAGCTGGCGAAGACACGCCAACGAAGCGCCGCGAGCCGGTGCGCCGCGTCGAGGCCGATCCCCGACGAGCAGCCGGTGATCAGTATCGACCGCCTGACGGGTCGAGCGGCTATGCCGGCGTCTCGGAGATGAAGCGGCTGAAGATCCAGCCCTCGATCCCGTTCGCGGTGCGGATGCGCGTCCAGGGCTCGGCGGGGTCGCTCAGGATCTCGGCCCGGTCTCCCAAAGACACGCCGCCGACGATGGCCGTGCCCGACGAGGGGCCGGCGCGCAGGTTCACCCGCGAGCCGGTCACGTACCAGAAATTCGGCGCCGGCGTCTGGTCCGTCCCGACCGCCGCGACGTCCGCCGCCGCCGACGCTGCGCGGGGAGCCGTCCTCTCGCCGGCCGCCAGCGCCAGTCGCAGCGCCTCTGCGTCGCTCAGGTCCCGAGCCGGACGCGTCTCCGCGGGCGGCGGCGTGGCGGCGGCGACGGACGCAAGCGCGGGCGACGTGTCGCTGCGGGTCACGGCGACGCCGTCCGACACCGGTTCACCCCAGATCACGAGGACGGCGTAGAGCCCGAAAAGCAGAACGGCAGTCAATCGAAACATAGCACCAAGCATCCCATCCGGTTCCGGAGTGCTGGAAACGTCCCAACCCTCCGCCGAGGTTCCGCTCGCCTGTTTCCTGCCCTAGAGATTGACGCTAGCACGGGGCTCAATGACCGACGAGTCCGTATCGCCTCGCGAGCAGGATGAGCCGCTGAGCCGCGCCATCGGCGAGCGGTACCTTACCTACGCGCTCTCGACGATCATGCACCGGGCGCTGCCGGACGCGCGCGACGGGCTGAAGCCGGTGCACCGGCGCATCCTCTACGCGATGCGCGAGCTGCGCCTGTCGCCCGCGGGGGCGTTCCGCAAGTCGGCCAAGATCGCGGGCGACGTGATGGGGAACTACCACCCGCACGGGGACGCCGCGATCTACGACGCCATGGTGCGGCTCGCGCAGGACTTCGCCATGCGCTACCCGCTCGTCGACGGACAGGGCAACTTCGGCAACGTCGACGGCGACAACGCCGCGGCCGCGCGCTATACCGAGGCCCGCCTGACCGCGGCGGCCGAGGCGCTGCTCGACGGTCTCGCCGAGGACGCCGTCGACTTCCGCCCGAACTACGACGGGACGCTGTCCGAGCCCGAGGTGCTGCCGGCGGCTTTCCCGAACCTCCTCGCCAACGGCGCCTCGGGGATCGCCGTGGGAATGGCCACCAACATCCCGCCGCACAACGTGCCGGAACTCTGCGACGCGTGTTTGCATCTGATCAAGTCTCCCGACGCGCGGGACGAGACCCTGCTCCGCCACGTGCCCGGCCCCGACTTCCCGACGGGCGGCGTCATCGTCGAGCCGCCCGAGGCCATCGCCGAGGCCTACCGCACCGGGCGCGGCGCCATCCGGCTGCGTGCCGCCTGGCATGTCGAGGACCTCGGCCGCGGCACCTGGCAGGTCGTCGTCACCGAGATCCCCTACCAGGTGCAGAAGTCGC
>CAYMRW010000509.1:0-1892 GCA_964392825.1 uncultured Rhodobacterales bacterium | reverse complement strand
TGGGCGCGGCTCGCCGACGCCGGGCTGACGGACCCCGGGCGCATCGCGGCCGCCGACGACGCGACCCTGCGCACCTGCGGCCTCTCGCGGCAGAAGGCCCGCTACGCCCGCGCGCTCGCGCAGGCCGATCTGCCCTACGCCGAACTCCGCGACGCCCCGAGCGAGACGGTGATCGCGACGCTGGTCGCCGTGCCCGGCATCGGCCGCTGGACCGCCGAGATCTACGCGATGTTCTCGCTCGGCCGGGCCGACGTCTTCGCCCCCGCCGACCTCGCCCTGCAGGAGGCCACGCGCCTTCTCTTCGAGCTCGAGTCGCGCCCGCGCGAGCGCGATCTCCGGGCGATGGCCGCGGCATGGTCGCCGTGGCGGGCCGTGGCCGCGCGTCTTCTCTGGGCCCATTACCGGGTCGCGAGGGGACGCGAGGGCGTCAGCTAGCCGCATTCCGCCCCGCGGCATCTGGCCTTTCCCGGCGTCAGCCGCTAGCCGCTGCCGGCGACGATCCGAAGCGGGGGGCGGCATGGCCGACGAGTTGCAAAGCGCAAGGCGGGGCCCGCAGGAAGCCGACGCCGCGGTGATCTTCGTCCACGGTTATGGTGCCGATGGCGCCGACCTCCTCGGTCTCGCCGAGCCGCTGGCGCCGCATCTGCCGGGTACCGCCTTCTACGCCCCCGACGCGCCCGAACCGTCCACGGTCAATCCGATGGGGCGGCAGTGGTTTCCGATCCCGTGGCTCGACGGCTCGACGCAGGCCGCGGCCGAGACGTCGATGGCGCGCGCCGTCGCCGCTCTCGACGCCTTCGTCGATCGCGTCCTCGCCGACGAGGGGATCGAGCCCGAGCGGCTGATCCTCTTCGGCTTCAGCCAGGGAACGATGATGAGCCTGCACGTCGCACCGAGGAGGCGGGAGCCCGTCGCCGGCGTCGTCGGCTTCTCCGGACGCCTCCTCGGCGGCGACCGGCTGGCGGCGGAGACCGTGTCGCGGCCGCCGGTCCTGCTGATCCACGGCGACGCGGACGAGATGGTGCCGCCCGAGAGCCTGCCCGAGGCCGCGCGCGCGCTCGAGGCCGCGGACTTCGACGTCGCGGTCTACGTCATGCGCGGGACGGGGCACGGCATCTCGCCCGAGGGCCTCGGCGTCGCCGTGGGCTGGATGCGCCAGCGGCTCGGCATCGAGTGAGCGTCATGGCGGTGTCACCGTCATCGGCTACCGCCGGCCACACACGATCTCGTGGAGCTTGTCAGGTTTACCGCGATATATATAGTCGGGCGTATCTAGTACGAAGGGCCGGGGTGGGGCCTCAGCGGAGCGGTGTCGATGGACGGTGATTTCAGGACGAGTTTCGTGCGCGAACCATCGAGCCTCAGGAGCAATCCGGCCCTCGTCCTCAACGCCGACTACCGGCCGCTCAGCTACTATCCCCTGTCGCTCTGGCCGTGGCAGGAGGCGATCAAGGCCGCGTGGCTGGACCGGGTCGAGATCGTGGCCGAATACGACCAGGTGGTGCGCAGTCCCTCGATCCAGATCCGAATACCCTCGGTCGTGGTGCTCAAGGACTACGTGAAACCCCAGAAGCGCGTGGCCTTCACGCGCTTCAATCTTTTCCTGAGGGACGAGTTCGCGTGCCAGTACTGCGGCGCGAAGGGCGAGCTGACCTTCGACCATGTCGTGCCGCGTTCGCGCGGCGGGACGACCACGTGGGAGAACGTCGTCGCCGCCTGCGCGCGCTGCAACCTGCGCAAGGGCTCGCACTCGCTCCGCCAGGCCGGCATGAGCCTGCGGCGGACGCCGCGGCGGCCGGCGGCCGAGGAGCTGCGCAACCGCGGCCGCAAGTTCCCGCCGAACCACCTGCACGAGACCTGGCTCGACTTTCTCTACTGGGACGCCGAGCTCG
>CAYMRW010000508.1:0-1893 GCA_964392825.1 uncultured Rhodobacterales bacterium | reverse complement strand
GCGGCGAAATCGCCGGGCTCGATGTCGGGCATGTCGGCGAGGTGGAGCGCCAGGCGGTCGAACCCCGCGGCATCGGCCATCTCGGCAAGACGGGATATCGAGGCGCCCATACCGGCCGAGGCGTCGCTCACCACGGCAAGACGCGCCCCCATGGCGGCGGCCAGACGGGCCCGTGGATGGCGGGGATGGGGAACGGCGACGAGAACCTCCGCCCTCTGCGTGCGGGCGATGCGGATCTGGCGGGCGAGGAGGGGCTCGCCGCCGACATCCTCCATAAGCTTGTCGCGACCGCGCATCCGCCGCGAGGCACCGGCGGCAAGGATACCGATCGCCGCCCTCAACGTTCCGGAATCAGGCCCCGGGGGCTAAAGCGCAGCACGAAGAGCAGGATCAGCCCCATGGTGAGCAGCCGCATGTGCGCCGCGCTCTCGATCAGGTGCGCCTTGAGGGCCGATCCGTCGGGCATCGTGGCGGTCAGGGAGGCCATGAGCCAGAGGCCGAACGGCTCCGCCTGCACCCAGAGGAACCAGATGAGAAAGCCGCCGAGGACCGCGCCCCAATTGTTGCCGGAACCGCCGACGATGACCATGACCCAGACCAGGAAGGTGAAGCGCAACGGCTGGTATGTGCCGGGCGTGAGCTGGCCGTCGAGCGTGGTCATCATCGCGCCGGCCAGGCCGCACACGGCCGAGCCCAGCACGAAGATCTGCAGGTGCCGGCCGGTGACGTCCTTGCCCATCGCCTCTGCCGCGACCTCGTTGTCGCGGATCGCGCGCATCATCCTGCCCCAGGGCGATTTCAAGGCCATCTGCGCGAGCCAGAGGAGGATCAGGAGCACGACCGAGAATAGGCCGAGATAGGCGAGCTTCACGGCGATCGAGGACGCGGTCACCGGATCGGTGCCGAAGGCCGCCGCCCGCTCGACGAAGGCCGGGTCGTTCTGCAGGTCGATCTCGTAGGGGACGGGGCGGGGCAGGCCGACGACGTTCTTGACCCCGCGCGAGAGCCAGTCCTCGTTCTTCAGGATGGCGATGATGATCTCGGCGATGCCGAGGGTGGCGATGGCGAGATAGTCCGCGCGAAGGCCGAGCGCGGTCTTGCCGACGATCCACGCCGCCCCGGCCGCGAGAAGCGCGCCCACGGGCCAGGAGACCAGGACCGGCAGGCCGAGTCCGCCGAGGTAGCCGCTTGCCGCCGGATCGACCGCCTCGATGGCGCCGACCGCGGGGTCGAGCACCATGCGGTAGACGACGAAGCCCGCGACGAGGATGCCGACGACGGCGGCGAGGCGCCAGCGCGGCGGCCCGCGCCGCCAGGCGAGGATCGCGAACACGATCGTGGCGGCGCCGATGGCGAGACCGGCCACGACGCCGACCCCCCCGGCCGACCATGCCTCGGGGACCGGCGGCATCGACACGACGACGGCGGCGAGACCGCCAAGAGCGACGAAGCCCATCACGCCGACGTTGAAGAGGCCAGCATATCCCCACTGCATGTTCACGCCGAGGGCCATGATCGCCGAGACGAGCCCCATGTTGGCGATGCCGAGCGCCACGTTCCAGCTCTGGAACACGCCCGTCAGCAGGATCAGCCCGAACACCCCGGCGAAGAGGAGAACGCCGCGCAACGTGTCGCTCATGCCGTCTGCCCCCGGAAGAGGCCGGTCGGGCGGAACAGGAGGACGGCGATGAGGATGAGGAACGAGACCGCGAACTTGTAGTCGGTCGAGAGGAGCTGCATCAGGCCGTCGGGCTCCATCGACGGGGGCAGGACATAGGCCGCAACCTTGCGGAAGGCGTATGTGACGGCGACCTCGGAATAGGCAATGACGAAGCCGCCGACGATGGCGCCGAGCGGGCTGCCCAAGCCGCCGACGATCGCCGCGGCGAAGAC
>CAYMRW010000507.1:0-1895 GCA_964392825.1 uncultured Rhodobacterales bacterium | reverse complement strand
TGCGTCCCGAGCACGTCTTCGAGATCGGCTTCGAGGGCATCCAGGCCTCGCCCCGGCACAAGTCGGGCGTGGCGCTGCGTTTCCCGCGTATGCTCCGCTGGCGCCACGACAAGCCGCCCTCCGAGGCGAACACCCTCGACGACCTCAAGGCGATGCTCGCGGCCTACGGTTGATAGGGTGTCGACCCGTCCGGTGTCGGCTCGTCGCATCCGCTGGGCGAAGTCGCCGAAGGTTGCCCCTCCGCCCCGTCCCGCACTATGTCCCGCGGAACCTTCACCGCCGGGGAGATCCTGCATGACCCGTCCCGTCTTCGATGCGGAGGCCGCGGCCGCCCGCCGCGACCTCGGCGACCTGCCCGAATGGGATCTGACCGATCTCTACGCCTCGGAGGACGCGCCGGAGTTGAACCGCGACCTGGCCTGGCTCGCGACCTCCGGGGCCGAGTTCGCCGAGCGGTACGAGGGCAGGCTCGCCGACCTCGGCGCCGACGGCATGCTGGGCTGCGTTCGGGACTACGAGCGGATCGACCGGGTCGCCGGCCGGATCATGTCGTACGCGGGCCTTCGGCACTACCAGAACACGACGGACTCGGGCCGCGCCAAGTTCATGACCGACTGCCACGACAGGATCACGTCGGCGACGGCTCCGCTTGTCTTCTTCTCGCTCGAGGTGAACCGGATCGAGGACGACGTGCTCGCCGCCTGGTTCGGCGAGAACGAGGCGCTGGCGCGCTACCGGCCCGTGTTCGACCGGCTGCGGGCCCTGAAGCCCTACCAGCTTTCCGACGAGCTCGAACGGTTCCTGCACGACCAGTCGGTCGTCGGCGCCGCGGCCTGGAACAACCTCTTCGACGAGACCATCGCGGCACTCGAGTTCGAGATCGACGGCGAGGTCATGGGCCTCGAGGCGACCCTGAACCTTCTGACCGAGCAGGATCGCGCGCGGCGCGAGACGGCGGCGCGCGCGGTGGCCTCGGTCCTGGCCGAGCGCATCAAGACCTTCTCGCGGGTGCACAACACCCTCATCAAGGAGAAGGAGGTGATCGACCGCTGGCGCAAGCTGCCGACCCCGCAGATGTCGCGCCATCTGTCGAACCACGTCGAGCCCGAGGTGGTCGAGGCGCTGAGAAACGCAGTCGTGACCGCGTATCCGCGGCTCTCGCACCGCTACTACGAGTTGAAGCGACGCTGGCTCGGCCTCGACAAGCTGCAGGTCTGGGACCGCAACGCGCCGCTGCCGATGGAGGAGACACGGATCATCGTCTGGAACGACGCACGACGGACGGTGCTCGACGCCTACGCCAAGTTCAGCCCGCGCATGGCCGATCTGGCGGAGCCCTTCTTCCACGACGGGTGGATCGACGCCGGAGTGAAACCGGGCAAGTCGCCGGGGGCCTTCGCGCATCCGACGGTGACCGACGTGCATCCCTACATCATGCTGAACTATCTCGGGAAGCCGCGGGACGTGATGACGCTGGCGCACGAGCTCGGCCACGGCATCCACCAGCGCCTGGCGGCGCCGCAGGGCGAGCTACTGGCGCAGACGCCGCTGACGCTCGCCGAGACCGCGAGCGTCTTCGGCGAGATGCTGACGTTCCGCGACCTGATGGCGCAGGCGCCCGACGGCGCCGCCCGCAAGGTCCTGCTCGCCGGCAAGGTCGAGGACATGATCAACACGGTGGTCCGCCAGATCGCGTTCTACGACTTCGAGTGCAAGCTGCACGAGGCGCGCCGCAGCGGAGAGCTGACGCCCGACGCGATCGGCGAGATCTGGATGAGCGTCCAGGGCGAGAGCCTCGGCCCGGCCTTCGCGTTCATGGAGGGCTACGAGGCGTTCTGGGCCTACATCCCGCACTTCGTGCACTCGCCCTTCTACGTCTACGCCTACGCCTTCGG
>CAYMRW010000506.1:0-1897 GCA_964392825.1 uncultured Rhodobacterales bacterium | reverse complement strand
TCTGGGGCGCGTTCCAGCTCGCGCCCGCCTCCGACGAGGTGGAGTCGCTGGCCCGCTCGTACCTTTCCATCCGCATCTGGGGAGCGCCGGCCGCCATCGCGCTCTACGCCGTCACCGGATGGCTGATCGCGCTCGAGCGGACGCGCGGCGTGCTGTTGATGCAGGTCTGGATGAACGGCATCAACGTCGTCCTCGACCTATGGTTCGTGCTCGGCCTCGGCTGGGGGGTCGAGGGTGTCGCGGTGGCCACTCTGATCGCCGAGTGGAGCGGGCTCGCCATGGGCCTCTGGCTTTGCCGCGCCGCCTTTGCCGGGACCGCGTGGCGCGACTGGCCGCGTATTTTCGACCGGGCGCGGATCGCCCGCATGGCGCAGGTCAACGGCGACATCATGGTTCGCTCGGTGCTCCTGCAGGCGGCGTTCACGACGTTCCTGTTCCTCGGCGCCGGCCGCGGCGACGTGAACCTCGCGGCGAACCAGGTGCTGCTGCAGTTCCTCGAAATCACCGCCTTCGCGCTCGACGGCTTCGCCTTCGCGGCCGAGGCGCTGGTCGGCGGCGCCGTGGGCGCGCGCGACCGCGCGTGTCTCCGCCAGGGGGCGCTGATGGCGTCCTACTGGGGCGTCGGCCTGTCCATCCCGCTGGCGCTGTTCTTCCTGCTCGCGGGTCCCGCGCTGATCGACGTGATGACGACGTCGCCCGAGGTCCGGCTCGCCGCGCGCGAGTTCCTGCCCTGGGTCGTGGCCGCGCCGCTCATCGGGATCGCCTCGTGGATGCTCGACGGCATCTTCATCGGCGCGACCGAGACGCGGGCGATGCGCAACGCCATGCTCCTCTCGGTCGCCGTCTATGTCGTGGCGCTGGCGGCGCTGGTGCCGGCCTTCGGCAACCACGGCCTCTGGGCCGCGCTGATGGTGCTGAACGTCGTCCGCGCCCTGACCCTCGCCATCCGCTACCCCGCGCTCGAGGCCCGCACGGCGTAGGCGCGCTGCACGAAGTCGGCCGCGCGCGCGAGCGCCGCCGCGCCTTCGGGGATGGCCTGCGGCCAGAGCGTCCACATGTGGAACAGCCCCGGCCAGACGCCGAGTTCGACGGCCACCCCCGCCCGCGCCGCCCGGTGCGCCAGAAGCAGCGCGTCGTCGAGGAGGACCTCGCTGGTCGCGGCGGCGAGGAACGTCGGCGGAAGCGCGGAGAGGTCGCCGAGGAGGGGCGAAATGTCCGGAGAGGACGGATCGAGATCGCCGAAGGCCAGACTGGCCAGCTCCCTGTCGCCCACATCGTCGACCATCAGATCGTATGGCTCGTTCCGCGCCCGCGTCTCGCTGAGGTCCGTCCGGTCGGTGTTGGGCGAGATGAGCGCCAGCGCGGTCGCCGCCCGCCGCCGGGCCACGTTCAGCGCCAGATGGCCGCCGGCGCTATCGCCGCCAACCGCGACCGGACCGGGCAGCGCGTCAAGTACGGCGATCGCGTCGTCGAGCGCCGCCGGCCAGGGATGCTCCGGCGCCAGCCGGTAACGCGGCAGGATCACCCTGAGCCCATGCCCAGCTAGCGCCACGGCAAGGTGCCGGTGCGTCTCGGGCGCGCCGAAGACGTAGCCGCCGCCATGGAACCAGACGAGGACCGGCCCCGTGCCGGCCGCCAGCGCCTCGATCCCGCCGACCTCAATCCGCTCGGCGGCCGGCTGCGGCCCGGCGCGGAGTTCGAACGCGCGGCGCATCGCGTCGGGCGTCCCGCCCATGGGGATGGCGTCGATCAGCGCCCGCACCTCGTCCGTCGTCCGCGGCTCGCGGCTCTGAATGGTCATCCTCGGTCCCCCGTTTCGGCTCGGATGCCAACGGGGTCGGGCGGGCTTCAGGTCCGCGCCTTGCGGTCGCACCCCACGGCGTCGGCGACGCTGGCC
>CAYMRW010000505.1:0-1908 GCA_964392825.1 uncultured Rhodobacterales bacterium | reverse complement strand
TCTCGGTCGTCCCGTCCTCGTGACCAACGATCATGGTGTCGCAGAGGCCGATGAAGAGGCCCGTCTCGACGACCCCGGGAATGGTTTTCAGCGCCGCGTCGAGGCCCGCGGGATCTTCGATCTGCCCGAGCGATAGGTCGACGATCATGTGGCCGCCGTCGGTAACGAACGGCGCGCCATCTCCGCGCAGCCGCTCGCTCGCGAAGGCGAGTCCGAGGCCGAGGACCAGTTCCCGGATCGCGCGCCGGGTCGCGCCGACGCCAAAGGGCGCGACCTCGACCGGCAACGGGTAGGCGCCCAGCCGCTCGACACGTTTGTCGCCGTCGCCGATGGCCACCATTCGATCGGAGGCGTGCGCCACGATCTTCTCGCGCAGGAGAGCGCCGCCGCCGCCCTTGATCAGGGTCAGGGCGCCGTCCGCCTCGTCCGCCCCGTCGATGGTCAGGTCGGGGCGGACGGTGTCGTCGAGATCGACGAGCCGGATGCCCGAGGCCTCCGCGAGATCCGCCGCGGTCCGCGACGTTGGCACGCCGGTGATGCTCAGCCCCTCGCCGACGCGGCGGCCAAGCTCGCGCACCATGTGGGCGGCGGTCGAGCCGGTCCCGAGGCCCACGACCATTGCGTCCTCGACGAGGTCGCAGGCTCGGAGTGCGGCGGCGCGCTTGGATCGGTCGGTGGCGTCCATGCGCCCCCTATAGAGGAGCGCGCGGGCGACCGCGACCCGTCGCCGTCACGCGAGGCCCTCGATCACCGCGGGCAGGGTCTCGCGCGGGAGCAGCACCACCATCCCGCGCCCCTCGAACTCGAGCGCGATGTCGCCCAGCGCCTCGTTCGACGTGCCGGTCCGCCCCGCGGGCGCGAAGCCGATCCCGGAGATCGGCCAGCGCAAGCCCTCGGAGCGCCCGGCGACCGGGGCCATCGGGAACAGCGACACCCGCGTCCCCGGCGCGAGCCCCAGCGCCACCCGCGCGGGCGCCGCGAAGACCACGTCGTGCGGCCCGACGAGCACGCAGCGCCGCGGCGAGCGGATAAGAACGGACATCGCCGCAAGCGCGTGATCCATCCGACCGCCGAGAAAGCCGACGCCGACCATCAGCGGCGCCTCGACGGCGCGAAGGACCTTCTCGAAGTCCGTCGAATCCTGCTCGGCCACCCGGTGCAGGCGATCCTTCAGCGCCGCCCGCGTTTCGGCCGAGATCGAGTCCATGTCGCCAACGACAAGCGCCGGCACGACGTCCGCGGCCAGGCACGTCTCGGCGCCGCTGTCGGCCGCGACGACGGTCGGGGCGATGGCGAGCGCCGCGCGCAGGTCCTCTGCGCGGACCCCGGCGCCGCCGACCAGGGTCACCGGGCCCGGTGCGCGCAGCACGACCGCGTCCGCGTCGCGTCCCGCCCTGGGTTCCGCACGGGGTGCGCTCACCGCCGGGGCCGGACGTCCGTGCGTCGACGCGGGACACTCGCCCCCGCCTCACTCCTCATGGTCTGGATCCGGCCGCGAGACGCCGAGGAACAGCCGCCGCATCGGCAGCGCCCAGGCGACGCCGAGGGCGACGTAGACGAGCAACTCGACGAGGATGCCCGGCCGGTCGAACAGGGCGACGACGTTGACGGCGACGATGATGTAGGCCGGCAACCCCAGGACGAGGGCGAGGATCGCGAGCCGTCTGCGCCAGCGCCAGCTCATCAGTCGGCGAACGGGTCGGTGACGAGGATGGTGTCGTCGCGTTCCGGGCTCGTGGAGAGGAGCGCGACGGGACAGCGGATGAGCTCCTCGATGCGGCGGACGTACTTCACAGCCTCCCCGGGCAGTTCGGCCCAGCTCCGCGCGCCCTTGGTGCTGTCCGACCAGCCGTTCATGTCCTCGTAGACCGGCACGACGCGGGACTGCTGCTCCGCCGCGGTCGGCAG
>CAYMRW010000504.1:0-1932 GCA_964392825.1 uncultured Rhodobacterales bacterium | reverse complement strand
GGGGTCGGCGGGGGGCTCGCCGCGGGCGATCTTGTCGACGTGCTCCATGCCGTCGATGACGCGGCCATAGACGGTGTACTGGCCGTTCAGGAAGTGCGCGTCGTCGAAGCAGATGAAGAACTGGCTGTTGGCGCTGTCGGGGTTCGCCGACCGCGCGGCGCCGACCGTGCCGCGGTCGAACGGCAGCTTGGAGAACTCGGCCTTGAGGTCGGGCTTCGACGAGCCGCCGGTTCCGGCCCGACGCAGGCTGACGCCGTCGCCGCGCCCGTGCTCCACGTCGCCCGTCTGCGCCATGAAGCCGTCGATGACGCGGTGGAAGACGACGCCGTCGTAGGCGCCGTCCCGCGCCAGCTCCTTCATGCGCGCGACGTGCTCCGGCGCCACGTCGGGGAGGAGCTCGACGGTGACGTGCCCGTTCTCGAGCTCGATGATGACAGTGTTCTCGGGGTCCTTGATCTCGGCCATGAGCGCTCCTTTCCGGTTGTCCCGACCCTAGGCGGCGCGTCCCGCCGCGGAAAGGGCGGATCCGGTTGACGCCGCGCCCCCGCCCGCCCATCAAGACGGGCGACCGACGGAGATGGCCATGGCCTGGAAGACGCTCGACGACCTCGATCTCGACGGCAAGCGCGTCCTCGTCCGCGTCGACCTGAACGTCCCGGTCGCGCAAGGGCAGGTGACCGACGCGACCCGCATCGAGCGCATCGTGCCGACGATCCGCGACATCCACGACAAGGGTGGCCTGCCCATCCTGCTTGCGCATTTCGGCCGCCCCAAGGGCAGGCCCAATCCGGAGATGTCGCTCACCGTGGTGCGCGACGCGCTTGCCCATGCCCTCGGGATGCCGGTGACGTTCCACCCCGACTGCGTCGGCGCCGAGGCGCTGGCCACCGTCGACGCCATGACGCACGGCGAGGTGGTGCTTCTGGAGAACACGCGCTTCCATGCCGGGGAGGAGAAGAACGATCCGGCGCTTGCCGACGAGATGGCGAAGCTCGGCGATGTCTATGTCAACGACGCGTTCTCGGCAGCGCACCGCGCCCACGCCTCGACGGAGGGACTGGCGCACCGGCTGCCGTCGGCCGCGGGGCGGCTGATGGAGGCCGAGCTGACGGCGCTCGAGAAGGCGCTGGGCTCGCCCGAGCGGCCGCTCGTCGCGGTCGTGGGCGGCGCCAAGGTGTCGACCAAGCTCGACCTGCTGTCGAACCTCGTGGGCAAGGTCGATCACCTAGTGATGGGCGGTGGCATGGCGAACACCTTCCTCGCGGCGCAGGGCATCGAGGTCGGCCGCTCGCTCGCCGAGCACGACATGGCCGAGAGCGCGCGGCAGATCATGACCAAGGCCAAAGCGGAAGGGTGCGAGATGGTGTTGCCGCTCGACGCCGTGGTCGCGTCGGCGCTCGAGGAAGGGGTGCCGAGCGAGACCGTCGCGGCCGACGCCTGCCCACCCGACGCCATGATCCTCGACGTGGGCCCGAAGACCGTCGAGCGGATCGTGGCGGTGTTCGAGAGCGCGCGCACGCTGATCTGGAACGGCCCCTTGGGCGCGTTCGAGGTGACGCCCTTCGACGCGGCGACCAACGCTGCGGCGCAGAGGGCGGCCGAACTCACGCGGGCCGGACGGCTGATCTCGGTCGCGGGCGGCGGCGATACGGTCTCGGCGTTGAACCGCGCCGGCGTCATCGACGATTTCAGCTACGTCTCGTCGGCCGGCGGCGCGTTCCTCGAATGGATGGAAGGCAAGACCCTGCCCGGCGTCGCCGCGCTTGGGCCCGATTGAACCGCCGCGGCGAAGCGCCTAACCCCTGCGGCAGCCAAGACAGTGAGGGACCGATGACCGATCAGGCCATGAGAGAGAAGATCGCCGCGGGGCGGGGCTTCATCGCAGCGCTGGACCAGTCGGGCGGCTCGACCCCCAAGGCGCTCGGCCAGTAC